>JAKONR010000294.1 GCA_022701825.1 Hymenobacteraceae bacterium
GGGCATCCGAGTAGTAGACACGCACACCAAGGCCACCGTGGAATACTACGCGCCCGTGATTTTTGTGAACGCGGGTGCCTTGAATACTAACCTGTTGCTGCTTAACTCTACCTCGCACCGCTTCCCCAACGGGCTCGGCAACGACAGCGGGGTGCTGGGCAAGTACGTGGCGTTTCACAACTACAGCGCCCGGATTTTCGCCGAGTATGAAGGCCTGCAAGACCTGACCACCGATGGCCGCAACCCGGCCGGGGGCGGTTACTTGCCGCGCTTCCGCAACGTCTTAAAGCAGGAAACTGATTTCCTGCGTGGCTACGCCACCAACATCGGCGCGTCGCGCAGCTTGGTACAGCCTGCCAATGGCTTAGGAGCCAGTCTCAAGCAGCAGCTAGCGCACCCTGCTCTGGGCCCCTGGGCGGTGCACTCGGGCATGATGGGCGAAACCATCCCGAAGGAAACCAACTACGTGCGCCTCGACCCCACGCGCCGGGATGCGTGGGGCATGCCGCTGCTGTCGGTGTCGATAGCATACGACGACAACGATGCCAAAATGAAGCAGGACTTCTTCGAGCAGTTCACCGATATGTACACCAAAGCGGGCTTCACCAACATCAAGACCCAAGACTCGCACCAGGCGCCGGGCCTCGACATCCACGAGATGGGCGGCGTGCGCATGGGCCACGACCCCAACACCTCGCTGCTTAACCGCTGGAACCAGCTGCACGCCTGCCCCAACGTGTACGTGACCGACGGCGCCTGCATGACCTCGACCTCCACCCAAAATCCTTCGCTGACCTATATGGCACTCACGGCCAGGGCGGTAGACCACGCCGTGCGCGAGCTCAAAAAGCAGAGCGCGTAACGCGTTGGGCAGCAGTAATTACACTTCTTTTTTCGACCATGACCCACCGCCGAGATTTCGTAAAACAAGCGGGTGCGCTAGCCGCCCTTGCCTGCCTGAAACCCGACCTGCTGCTTGCGGCGCCCGTGGCGTACAGGGCCGGCATCCAACTGTATAGCTTGCGCGACTACATTGGCCAGAACCCAAAAAACGTGCTGGCGAAGGTGGCCAAAGCCGGTTATCAGGAGGTCGAAACCTACGGCTACAGCCCCGAGAAGCACTTTTGGGGTCTGAAGCCAGCCGAGTTCAAGGCCGTGCTTGCGAGCAATGGCCTCACTACCCCCAGGGGGCACTACGACCTGGGCGGCTACCTGCGCGAGGGCAAGGAGGCACAGCTCGATGCCACTATTGCGGCGGCCAAAGCCTGCGGCCAGCAGTACCTCATCATCCCGTATTTAGACGAGAAGCTGCGCGCCACGCCCGCTGATTTTAAGAACTTGGCTACTAAGTTTGACAAGGCGGGCGTGCGGTGCAAAAGCGCCGGCCTGCGCCTGGGCTACCACAACCACGACTTCGAGTTCAAGTCCGTTGAGGGCACCACGCTTTATAACGTGCTGCTGACAGAAACCGACCCCGCCGTCGTTGATTTTGAGCTGGATATCTATTGGGTGGTGCGCGCCGGGCAAGACCCCATTAAGCTGATGCAAGCTCACCCCAAGCGCTTCCCGCTCTGGCACGTCAAGGATATGGACAAGGCCAAGCCCAACCTGAATACCGAAATCGGCAGCGGGTCGATTGATTACCGCAAAATCATGGCCTACGCTACCACGGCCGGGCTTAAACACGCGATAATGGAGCAGGAAAACTTCGCGCTCGATGCTTACCAAAGCATCACACAAAGTGCCGCCTACATGCGCAAAAACCTGCTCGCTGCGACCAGGAAAGGCTGATACGACAGTCGGAATGGCTCACGCCGTAGCGGGCAGCGAACGAATGGTCACAATCTCAATGCCGAGCAAATCGTGCGCTGGCCCAATTTCCTCGTATAATTCGGCCAGGATAACCGTCAGCTCGTTGGTCGGGAAGGTGAGTGGTCATTCGCAGCTATAGGTGCTGGCCTAGTCTTCTAAAGTACTCCTTAATTATATAGCGGTCTCTCGACGGCTGTATTCGATTCGACTGCCGCACTACGTTCGTGCAGGCGCTGAACTTGCTTCTGATTGAATGTCCCCCCACGTGGAGCGGTAAAGCCGAGCGTGTTCAACTCCCCCGCCAGCTGGCGAAAGCTCACCCCCTGCGCCCGGCGGGACGCAATGAAAGCCGCCGTTTGCCGCAGGCCCACATGCTGCTGCAACTGGGCTCGCCGTACCAACAGGCTCTGTTCCCGAGCAGCTTCTGTCAGGTTGGCCGGCGTACCCAACCGGGCACCCCGAGCCTTCTTGGCCGCGAGCGCATCTTTGGTCCGCTTGGAAATCGTCTCGCGCTCATGCTGGGCGAGCACGGCGAAGAGACCCACAGTAAGGGTGTTGGCATCGGGCATGTCGCAGCACACGAAATCCACGCCCGAGTCGCGCAGGGCAAAGATGAAACTCGCATTGCGACTGAGCCGGTCGAGCTTGGCAATGAGCAGCACGCCGCCCGTCGCCCGGGCTGCCGCCATCGCGGCGAGCAATTGGGGGCGCTGATTCTTCTTGCCACTCTCGACCTCGACGTACTCGCCTTGCGGTTGGCCGCCTTTGAGGAAACTTGCCACTGCCGCCTGCTGGGCTTCGAGGCCGAGGCCGGAGGCACCTTGCTGCTTGGTCGAGACGCGATAGTAGGCAAAATAGGCGGGCATAACAGAACGACGTGTGATTTTAAGTGAAGATAAGGGGTATAGTCAGTTGTTAAACGTACGTTTAAGGGATGTCAAATAGCTGCTTATTAGTACCTTATCGCTCATCATGCGAAGTACACACCAAGCACTTTGTGCGCTATCGCGAAGGCCAGCACACAAGTTGTAGAAATATATTCTACTGTTACCTTATAAGTAACTGTTAATGTGCTAGTTGTTTGCGTTAAGCTTCCTAAGTTATTTAACCTGTATTTGGCGATAAGCAACTAGCACGTTAGCTTTCGGAATGGATATCCCGTCCCACCTAATGCGCCAGCCTCGCTCGCGCCGGGTACAACGGCGCCGCCGACGCCACCGCGCATTGCTACTGGTACTGCTGGTAGTAGCCCTCGCCGGTGGGACTTATCTAGCTCGCTAGAAAAGCCGTGGGTGACCTATTACAGAAACACGACAAACAGTCTTTCAGTTTACTGCAATTCGGAAAGCACTACTTCGTGATACGGGCTATGAGTTAGAGGCCTAATTCCTTGGCCGAGTTGTGCTGACGCACGTTGTCGAGACGGGTGTAGCGGCGAATCATAGCGCTGGTTTTGTGCTTGGTCTGGTTCATAACCTTGCTGTCATCTGCTCCGTTCAGCTTGGAGACGGTCACGAAAGACGCGCGGAGGGAGTGCGCGGTATAGCCGCTGCCGAAGTACTGCTGGGTAATGAGGTTGATATACTTAGTGGTCATCCGCCGCGCAGTTACCTGGTGATTCTTGCGTAGCGACACAAATACGCAGCCCTCGGTGCGGTTAAGAATCCGCAGCCAGGCCTGCAACGAGCGGATAGGGCACAGCGCCGGGTCAGGAGAGTAGAAGATGGCCTTCTCCTCCGCCTGACCGAGTTGATTGGTCTTACTCTGGTCCAAGGATACAATCAAGCCCTCTTCGTCAAACGTCAGGTGCTCAATATCGAGTGCCTCGAGCTCCGAGCGGCGAAAAGCCCCCGTAAAGCCGAGCAGCAGCAGGGCCCGGTTGCGCAGGCCGGTGGGTGTCGAAACGTCAATGCTTTTAATCGTACGCTTAAAGGTAGCCAGGGTAAAGGCAGCGGCCTGTTTAATACGCGTTTTCTTTTCCCGCGCGATGCCCTTGAGCAGCACCTTAATTTTCTTGTCGGCCGTGGGCGAGTCCAGCCCGGCTAATTCGTGGGCCTTGGCGATGGCGGCGGCGTGGCGCTGGATGGTGGCAACTTTTTTTCCAGCTTCGGCTAACTCGGTGAGGAAGCCGGCCAGCGCCTCGACCGGGGCGGGCAGCGAGTCGAGTTGATGCAACTGACACCAGACCGTGAAGCGAGCCCAGTCGCCGGCGTAGGCACGGATGGTATTCGCCGCCCCGCGCAATCCTGACTCGACGTAGCGACTGGTCGGGCCGACTAAGTGCGCGGGCAACTGCGCCCCGGTGGGCAACGGCAGGGCGAGGTCAGACAAATTTTCCATGCAGGCTATATAATACGGAGTGGCGCGCCGATTTTAGAAGAAAACCGGTGTTGCAAGATAGGGACCGATAAGTAAATATTATCAGTCCTTATGCAGAAGCTTTGGAAGTACGACACTTCACTAATCGCTCTCTATCTAAGCCGACGTTCATAGCGACATGCGTCGCCTCCTCGTTCGCTAGTCGCGCATACGACGAACAAACCCACCCCGCCACCCATCTAGTACCCTACACCCAGCAGCTGAGCGTTTAGTTGAGGAGGTGCGTCACAAGCCACTCCTAACACAGGTGAGGATTCTGAAACCTGTATTTACCAACTGCAGCAGAAAAGTACAACCCAATAGCTCCAGGTCGGTTTATAATAGTACAAATCTGCAAAAACACGCAAAATACTGATTTATACTATTTTATAACTAATTGGCTGCCCTTCTACCCTATCTTGTACCATATAGTAAAATATACTACCCCTATTCTATTCAGCTTGGCATTGGGTAGCTTGGCATCCGGCAAGCCAATTATTGTTAAGGAGAATCCCGCTAGATTTATAGTAGCCTTCGTCTTACCGGTTCGGCGATGGCGGCGGCGGAGGCAAAGAGGGCCTGGCCCACCTGGGCAAGCTGCCGGCCCTTCTCCACAAAGAGCATGACCCCGTTGTAGAGCCCACGGGCCACTTGCAGGAAAGCCCCGCCGGGCACGGCCAGCGAGGCCAGGAACAGGGGCACGGCCTTGGCGGCCACGCCCAGCACCTGCTGCTGCACCAAGTCCAGGGCCTGGGCGCGCAGGCCCTGGGCCTGCTCACTGATGGCCAGCCAGGCGGCTTGGGGGCCGTGCTGCCACAGGGCCAGGGCCACGCCGCCTACTTGGGTGAGCATGGCTTGCAGGCGCTCGACAGGCAGGGTGGGCAGGCGCTGGCGTAGGCGGCGCAGCACGGCGGCCTTCGTGAGGTCGAAGACTTGCAGCAGTACATCGAGCAGGCCAGCCACGTCGAGCTTGGCGGGCAGTAGGTGGCGTGGGTTCGGTGCGAAACGAGCGGCTAAGAGGCTTGCTTCGTTTCGCTGCTATTTATCGCCGGGCAAACTGCCGGGCATAGTCGAAATACGCTTGCTTGCTGGTGATAACAGACCAGTCAGCCTCGGGAAACAGGACGGGCAACGCTTCACTCAGGTTATACAGCGTGCGGAGCGTGGTGCCCCCCAACTGACGGAAATCTTCCGGCGAAGTATAGAGAAATTGCCAGCCCCACCCCCCATGCCAGGCCAGCGCGGCGCGCACGTACTCCCCAATGCCAAGTTGGAGCGGCAGAAACTGGCGGCCGTGCTCAATGCCCAGACCCAGAAAGCGGCGTTGCGCCTTATCGTAGCACACGTAAACCAAGTTGGTGGTGACATTGGCGGCCGAGCCTGCATCGAAGAGCCGGCCATGGCGCATGAGCGTGGCATCATCCATCAGGGCCAGAATGCCCGGCGGTACCCCATAAGAATCATTGCCGTAATTCAGAGCACCTATGGTTGTGCTCAAATCAATAAGATTGATGCAGCCCGTCTGGAAATTTATCCCATTGAACAACGGGGCATCAGGTACGGACTCCCATGCAATATCAAACCGGTCGGCTGGTAGGCCCAATAGCTGTAACTCATCTTCTGGTAAGGGAAACGGGTCACCAAATTTTTTGGCCAATGAGGCATTTATCTCCCTGAGAATAGAATCATCAAGGTCCTCTGCCCGCAAGTCAAATTCTTTCCAAGTGAGTTTTACTTGGGTATTAGCCTCCAAGCGAGCTAAAAATTGGGTGAACTGAGCAGCGTAATCACGCATATTTTATTGAACAAGTTTGAGTGTCTTTCCAATCGCCGCGTCAATAGCTCCGAATAGGTTTTCGACCCGCTGATTATAAGTTGTTTGTTCTTTGATGGTACGGGTCAGCGCCCCAATCTTTTTTAATTGTGCCATTAAGCCTTCAGGTCTGGTTGGCGCGAGGTGGTATTTGGTGTACAGTTCGCGGATGTCCTGGGCAAATCTAACCGGGATTTCCTGCCCCGACGCCAGCTTGACGGCCGCAATGATGGCCGGCACACCCAGCCCACCCAGATAGCGCGGTGTGCCGCTGAGCTTGGGCACTTCGCCCTGCACCGAGGTGGCCAAGCGAATTTGCGGGTCTTTGCGCCAAGCGGGCTGTCCCGCTTCGGGGGCGTAGTAGTAGAGGCCAGCCGTGAAATGCACCTGCACCGGGAACGCCTGGGCCGGGTACGGTACCGGGCCGGCGCCAGCTGGGTAGAACTCCGTGACGTAGGTGCGCACCCAAACCACGCCGGGCTTGTCGCCGGGCACTTCCACCAGGCGCTTGACCTGGGTTTCGAAGTCCTCGGCCCGCTTGTTGGCCATGCGCGTGGCAACCACTAGGTTTTGTACCACGGGCAGGCCGCCGGTTTTGGCGCTGACCAAGTGCATACGCACCCAGTCGGCATTCTTCGTCAGGCCGCTGCCTTGCAACTCGGCCCAGCCAGCCGGCTTTACCGTTTCGGGGATGTTACTCGCTTGTTCGGAGGAGCGGGTAGAAACGCGGTCCCGCGACGATTCCTTAGCGGCTGGTCCCTGGTAGCGGGGCAGCGGGGCTTGGCCGCTGGGCAAGCCGCCAATGCGGGCCAGCAACTGGCTAATTTGCTCTAGTTCTTCCACCACCCGGGCAGTGAGCTGCGCGGGGGCCTGCCCGGCCACTACCACCCGGTGCCGGCCCGCCAGGCGGGCGGCCTCCTCAATGAACTGTAGCTGGGTAGTTTTAGCGTCTCCGTCGGGCAGGGCTTGCGTGCGGCGTTGTGCCTGGCGCAGGTAAGTCAGCAAGGGCATGGGGGTGGAGGCCACCATCAACCGGGAGTCTGCTTCCGTGCCGTCCAGGAAGAGCGTGTGCTGCTCCTTTTCAGGCGTCGTGAAGGGCTTACGCAGGCCCAGCCAGCCGGCCACCTTGCTCGCCGCCGCTGTCGCTAAGGCTTTGTTCTTCCCGACCACCTGACCTGCGCCGGCCTTCACCGCCCCCCAAATGGCGTTAGCCTTGTCGGCAACAGTATCAAGTACTCTATTGACTGCCTTTTCGACTGGCCCCCGCACCTTCTTGAGCCCCGTCTGGATAGCCCCGCTGATACCATCGAGGCCGAGCTGCCGGGCCAGGAAAGAGAGGGCCACGGGCAGGAGTTTGACCAGGGTGTTTTCGACGGCCTGGGCGGCGGGGGCGAGCTGGCCGGCGGCGATGGCGGCGGCCGAGGCAAAGAGGGCCTGGCCCACCTGGGCAAGCTGCTTGCCCTTCTCCACGAAGAGCAGGACCCCGTTGTAGAGGCCGCGGGCCAGTTGCAGGAAGGCCCCACCGGGCACGGCCAGCGAGGCCAGGAACAGGGGCACGGCCTTGGCGGCCACGGCCAGCACCTGCTGCTGGACGAAGTCCAGAGCTTGGGCGCGCAGGCCCTGGGCTTGCGCGCTGATGGCTTGCCAGGCGGCCTGGGGGCCGTGCTGCCAGAGGGTGAGGGCCACGCCGCCCACTTGGGTGAGCACTTGTTGCAGGCGCTCGGTGGGCAGGGTGGGCAGGCGCAGGCGCAGGCGGCGCAGCACGGCGGCCTTGGTCAGGTCGTAATACTAATGCAACGCGCTTAGCAAGCCGTATATGCACGGCTTGCTAAGCGCGTTGCATTAGATATCCTAACGGCTAAAGCTAGGCAAATGTAATGGCCTAATAACTCTTTCAAATGAATTCTTTAAACCAGCTCTCAAACGTAGGATAGTTATTGTTAGCCTGCTCAATTATAGATATCGGATTTGGAGCTATACTAATTCCACAGACCTCAAGCAGCCATTGTTGATAAGGAACGCTACCTGCAAAGTCTTCCTGCTGCTCTCTAAGGCGTACACTTATTTCGCCAGCGGGAAATTTTAACGCTATTAGCCTTTTACGTTCAGCAATAGTCTTGTCAGGGCTACAGCAGCGCATGATATCATATAATGTCGCGACACCATATGGGGAAATACTCAAAAACTGTTCTAAAGAATTAGCCAAAACGCCGGCAGAACCTTCACTATCCAGCCATACAACAGGTTGTTCGTCACCTCCTGGAGCTTTCCAGAGAGCTAGCACGGAGTCGCTATGGTGTTGAGCGATGGGAGTTAAAGCATTTTTTTGCTCAGTTGAAGCTGTTGCGAGCAAATTGTAATGCGAAACTACTTCAAGGTCATCAAAATTATCAGCTGTGCTGAGATACTCTTGAAAAGCTACTAAGAGAGGGGTGGTATACATGAATGTTAGTTAGGGCTGAGGTGGTCGAGTAAAAACAGACAGTGGCAAGTCTTACCTTCCACTGCTCATGCTCGACAAAACACTTCCAAGCGGCCCGCCGCTAACCCGCAAAAAATATACGCCGGCTTTTAAAGCCGAGT
>JAKONR010000340.1 GCA_022701825.1 Hymenobacteraceae bacterium
TGTCGAAAGACTTTACCCGCATCGGCAAGGAAATCGTGATGGCCGTGAAAGAAGGCGGCCCCAGCCCCGACTCCAACGCCCGCCTGCGCACGGCCATGCAAAACGCCAAGGGCGTGAACATGCCCAAAGACCGGGTGGAAGCCGCCATTAAGCGCGCCACCGGCAAGGATGAGAAAGACTACCAAGAGGTTGTGTACGAAGGCTATGGCCCGCACGGCGTGGCCATCGTGGTCGAAACGGCCACCGACAACCCCACCCGCACCGTGAGCAACGTGCGCCTCTACTTCAACCGCAACAACGGCGCGCTCGGTACAGCTGGCAGCTCCGACTACACCTTCACCCGCAAGGGCGTGTTTAAGCTGGCCGCCGAAGGGCTCGACCGCGATGAACTGGAGCTGGAGCTGATTGACGTTGGGGCCGAAGATGTGTACGAAACCACCGAGGAAGACGAGCACGGCGCCGAGCACAAGTACATGGTGGTCGAGACTGCCTTTACCGACTTTGGCCAGATGCAGAAAGCGCTCGAAGCCAAAGGCGTAAACGTGGTGAGCGCCACCTTGCAGCGCGTGCCCAACACCACGGTGTCGCTGAATGACGAGCAGGCCGAGGAAGTTGAAAAGCTGATTGATAAACTGGAAGAAGACGAGGACGTGCAGGCCGTGTACCACACGATGGGCTAAGGTTGCGCGGACTTTGCAGTTCGCGAATACGACAGCATAAACGCGAACTACAAAGTCCGCGCAACGCCAAACGCCGCCCGTCTCGTCCGACGGGCGGCGTTTGGCGCTGGTGGTGTAAGTAGGTCTGGCGGCAGCACGATACATTCGCAACAGCAGTTCTACCCGTGTGCGCAACTGCCTTTGCTTATGGCCGCCAACTTCCTGAATCCCGCCGACAACAAAGCCCTCATCAGCCGCTTGTTTCAGCTGATGCCCGACGCCCAGCGCCGCTGGGGTACCATGAGCGCCGGCCAGATGCTGGTGCACTGCGCTGACCAGCTGCGCGTGTGCCGCGGCGAAAAGCGCGTGACGTCGCTGCGCGTGCCGGGCCTGCTGAAGCCGCTGCTGAAGTGGTACTTCGTCACGCGCCTGCAAGATTTCAAGCCCAATATGAAAACACTGCGCGAGCTGGATGCCAGGGGTGGCATGACGCCGCCCGTGAGCTTCGCTACCGACCACGCCACGCTCATCCGACTGTTGTCGCCGGCCGGCTACAGCCCCGGCGGCATTGACCACCCGCTGTTTGGGCGCTTGTCGGCGCAGGAGTTTGGGGAGATTACCTGGAAGCACCTCGACCACCACTTGCGGCAGTTTGGGGTATAGTGGGTAGCGGGCGCCGGTGGTTTATTGCGGGCGCTTATGAAAATCCCCTTGCTTCCCAGCCTGCTCCTGGGCGTCCAGCTTTTGGCCGCCTGCCAATCGCAACCGACCGAACAAGCCTCAGCACCAAGTATTGACGGCCTCTACGTTTCGCCCTCCGGGGCCAGCGACGAGCGCGCCTACGGGCTGCTACCCGCAAAAGGCAGCGAAGACGCTAGCCACTTATTGCACTACCCGCCCGCCCGCGCCCAGCCAGCGGCCCCCGATAGCGCCAAGGAATATTTTGCCAACCCGCGCTACGACTGGGTTATTCAAGTGCAGCCGACGCGCGCCTTGCAGCGTCACGAAGTTTTGGCGCACTTTGGAGGGCAGTGGCTAAAGCAGCACGCGCACCCGCAACTGTACGGCCGAGCTGCCGCCAATGGCCGGTGGACCTACCTGGTAGCAGCCGGCAGCGACAGCGTATTTTCGGAAATCGCGCTGGCCTGGAAGCTTTTTGATGAGCGCACCCCCACCCCGCGCCCCTTCCGGGCCGATGAGCTCACTGGTTTTCAACAAGCCGTGGCCCAGCAGGCGCCGGCTTGTTCGGGGCGCATCAGCCGCGTCAATTATACGCCGGCCCAAGCCGCCGCGGCCTCCCGGCAGCTAGCTGCTTTCGTGACTGCCAACAACCAGGAGGCCTTGATTGTGCTGAAGGCAGACACGCTTTTTGAGGGCCGGGCAATCTGGGATAAAATGCGCTCGTTGGGGCTGCACTGGGGCGACATGGACTTGTTTCACTGGGAAAACCCCAACACGGACGCGGGCGGTGATGACCACTTGTTCAGCGTCTTTACCAGTACCGAGCCGGGGTATTTTCTGCCCGAGCACATGGCGAAAGGCGAAGTAAAGACCACCGACTTGGTTTTCAGCTTTTCCATTCCGCGCAGCAATGCGCCGCAGCAAGTATTGGAGAATATGTACCAAGCGGCCAAGTACTGCCGGCAAAAGCTGGGAGGCCAGCTCGTTGGCGCAAATGGCCAGCCCTTTGAGCTATCGGCTGAATTGGAGAAGTGTCAAAGAGTAACGCAAAGTCTGGCGCGCAAAAAGCTACGGCCCGGCTATGATGATACCCTTTACCTGTTTTGAGCGCGCCCGCGCCCCCTGGTGATTTGCCTGACTTTAGGGCAACATCCTCGGCGCGTGCTGGCGCGCCTGGCCTGCGGTGCACCGCGCCCTTGTCAACGCCGCCCGTTTCGTCCGACTGGCGTCGTTTGTCGTTTCTTGCGAATACTTATGAAGATTCTAGCGCTCCTCCCCTACCTACTGCCCTTCGCCGCCCTGGCCCAAAACCCGGCCCCGGCGCCCGCACCCGACCCCAACATCCAGCGGCTGGTCAATGAGATTTCGGCTAAAACCCTGGAGGCCGACGTGCGCAAAATGGTGAGCTTCGGCACCCGCCACACGCTCAGCGACACGCAAAGCAAAAAGCGCGGCATTGGCGCGGCGCGGCAGTGGGTGTTCGAGGAGTTTAAGAAATACAGTAAGGCCGGCGGCGGGCGCATGACGGTGGAAATGGACACCTTCCTGATGCGGCCCGACGGCAAGCGCGTGGACAAGCTTACGCCGATGGCCAACGTGCTGGCCACCATCCCCGGCACCGACCCCACCGATACGCGGGTGTTTATCATAAGCGGGCACCTCGACTCGCGCGTGACCGACGTGATGAACCGCACCGCCGACGCCCCCGGTGCCAACGACGACGCCAGCGGCGTGGCCGCCGTGATGGAAGTAGCCCGCGTGCTGGCCGGCCAGCGGTTTCCGTGCACCATCAAGCTCGTAGCCGTGCAAGGCGAAGAGCAGGGCCTTTTGGGTGCCGACCACCTGGCTCGCCGCGCCAAGCGCGAGGGCTGGAACGTGGTGGCGATGCTCAACAACGACATCGTGGGCAACTCGAAGGGCTACGACCCCGAAATCACCGACTCGCTGCATTTGCGCGTGTTTAGCGAGGGCGTGCCGGCTAATGAGACGCCCGAGCAGGCGCGCCAGCGCCGCCAGCTTAGCTCCGAAAACGACGCCCCCAGCCGCCAACTCGCCCGCTACGCCCAAACGGCCGCCCGCCAGTACGTGAACGCCAACGGCTACGCCGTACTGCTCGAATACCGCCCCGACCGCTTTTTGCGCGGCGGCGACCACACGCCCTTCAACCAGCAGGGCTACGCGGCCGTGCGCTTCACTGAAACAAACGAGAACTTCAACCACCAGCATCAGGACCTGCGCACCGAAAACGGCATCGAGTACGGCGACAAGCCCGAGTTTGTGGACTACCGCTACCTGCGCCGCACCGCCCAGGTGAACCTGGCCACGTTGGCCAGCCTGGCCCTGGCCCCCGCCGCCCCCCAAAAGGTCGAAGTGCTCACCGCCAAGCTCACCAACCGCACCGAGCTACGCT
>JAKONR010000363.1 GCA_022701825.1 Hymenobacteraceae bacterium
TCTACGCCTGGCTCAAGGCGCGGGTACTGGGCCGGCCCTACCACGAGGTGCTCTTGCAGCTGGCCGAGGGCTAGCAGCGCGGGCTCTCAGTCCGCGCGCCCGCTTGCTTGGCTATAAATAAGCGGGACCCAAAGGCCTCCTACCGCCCGATTGGCGACAGGAGGCCTTTGGGTCCCGCTTATTTATTCATTCTTGATAAGCAGGTATTTTTACTCAGCGGCCGGCGCGCCTTATTTGTGGCCGTGGCCTTTGCCGTGGCCTTTGTCTTTGTGCTTGCCCTTGCCGTAGTCATCGCCATAACCCATCTTTTTGGCCTGGCCGGGGGGCATACCGTGGGGGTGGCCCTTGCCCTTCCAGAGCCAGGGCGAGTCGCCGCGATACTCAATATACTGCGGGTGGAAGTTGCGCGGGTCGTAGCCGTCGAGGCGCTCGTAGCGCACCCAGCGGCCATCGCGCTGCACGATATAGCGGCGGGCCGGCACGTCGTAGTAGGCATTGGCCTCCGGAATGTAGTAGTACTGGGCATCGGCCGGGGCACCTACTACCACGGGCGGGGCCGTGTTGATGTTGATATTGACCTGGGCGTGAGCCGGGGCGGCAAACAGGGCCAGCGCGCTAAAAGCGGCCAGCGAAGCGGTTTTTTGGAGCAGGTTCATGGGCGTAAAAGAATAAGTGACCTCCCTCGCCTGGCAAGGACAATGCCAACACGGCGACAAGGCTTCACGCGCTTATACGGACCGGCTTATTCTTTGGCTTTGCGCAGGAGGTAGCGCGTGACGGTGGCGCTGGTGGCCGGGCCTTGCTGCGCCGCGTGCGTATCGGCCAGCTGCCAACCCGCCACCGACAAGTCGCTTAGTAATTGATTAAGTAGCAAAGCATTGCTTTGCGCATGTGCGCGGTATTTATCGGAAGCCAGGTCGTATTCTTCTTCCAGCTTCAGTTCGGTTTTGCCCTGGAAAGCCGGCGTAAGTAGTAGCCGGCAATCGTTTTTGTAAGGCGATTGAATGACTGTGAGGGTTAAAAAATCGTGGCCGCGCGGAGGCACTGGCAAGGCCTGCGCACGGGCCGCTGGGCCACCGAGTACGAGCCCCGCACCCAGCAGTAGCCCACAGCAGAGAAAACGGAAAAGCGAAACCATGAAGCAACTGGTAGTGAAGTAAGAAGTGACGACGTTGGTCAAGTACGAAGCTGGCCCAACAAAGAAAGAGAAATTGTGCTAGCCCGCACCATTCGCCGGCTAAGCTTGTTAGTGTCGGTCGGTCGGCCGCCGCGCGCGAAGCGAAAATTTTGGTTTTTGCCACCCCCGCCGGCTCGTTCCCGTACCTTCGCTTGTTCCTCTGATTTGCCCGCATGGCTAAAAAAACGGCTACCGCTCCTGCTACTCCCGCCCCCAAAAAGGCCAAGGCTACCCCCCAAAAAGCTGCCAAGCTCTCGGCCGATGCCGCCGAGGTACTGACTGCTACCACCGAATCGGCGCTGCTGGAAGCAACTAAAAAACAGGCCCCCGACCTGCGGCACGACCTGCCCGTGGGCCGCCAGCCCGCGCCTGCCGGCCGCGCCGTGGCCGAGCAGCACCAAACGCCTGCTACCCTGCCGCCGACCCAAGCACCAAGCACCGAGCACCAAGCACTACTAGGCGCGGCCGCCGAAGCGCCTTACATCGAAGTGTACGGCGCGCGCGAGCACAACCTCAAAAACGTGTCGGTCAAGATTCCGCGCGGTAAGCTGGTGGTATTCACAGGCATCTCGGGCTCGGGCAAGTCGTCGCTGGCTTTTGATACTATTTATGCCGAGGGGCAGCGGCGCTACATGGAGACGTTTTCGGCCTACGCCCGCTCGTTTATGGGCGGGCTGGAGCGGCCCAACGTGGACAAGATTGAAGGGCTGTCGCCGGTAATCAGCATCGAGCAAAAAACCACCTCGCGCAACCCGCGCTCGACGGTGGGTACGATTACCGAGATTTACGACTTCCTGCGCCTGCTGTATGCGCGCACCGCCGAGGCCTACAGCTACGCCACGGGTAAGAAGATGATTCGGCAGTCGGACGACCAGATTATCAACTACATCCTCAAGCACTACGACGGCAAAAAGCTAATCGTGCTGGCGCCCGTGGTGAAGGGCCGCAAAGGCCATTACCGCGAAGATTTTCAGAAGATTGCCAAGCTAGGCTTTGCCAAAGTGCGCGTCGATGGCGAAATCCTCGACATCACGCCCAAAATGCAGGTCGACCGCTACAAGATTCACGACATTGAAATCGTAATCGACCGGCTCGTGGTGAAGGAGGAGGACCGGTTTCGCCTCAGCGGGTCGGTGCAGAACGCCATGACCCACGGCAAGGGCACCATGCTGGTGCTCGACCCCGACGCCAAAAAGGCGGCCCCGCAGTTCTTTTCGCGCTTCCTCATGGACCCCGAAACGGGCATCGCCTACGACGACCCGGCACCTAACACGTTCAGTTTCAACTCGCCTTACGGCGCGTGCCCGCACTGCGCGGGCATGGGCGAGGTGCAGCAAATCACGGAAGAAACCGTGATACCCGACCCCAAGCTGAGCGTGAGCCGCGGGGCCATCGCGCCGCTAGGGGAGTACCGCGACATCTGGATTTTCCAGCAACTCCAGCTCATTCTCAAAAAGCACAAGGCCAGCCTGAATACGCCCATTGAGAAGCTGGACCCCGAGCTGCTCAAGCGTCTGCTGCACGGCATTACGCAGGACGAGGCCGACGATACCAAAGCCACGTACACCGAGCCGTTTGAGGGCATCATTCCCTTCTTGCGCCGGCAGATGGAGTCCGATTCGGACTCTATCCGCGACTGGATTCAGCAGTACACCCAGGCCCAGACGTGCCCGGTGTGCGACGGCTACCGCCTCAAAAAGGAAAGCCTGCACTTCAAGCTGGCTGACCGGCACATCGGCGAGCTATCGGTGATGGACATTAACGAGTTGAGCGCTTGGTTTGTGGACGTGGAAGGCCGCCTCAGCGACCGCCAGAACCTCATTGCCCGCGAGCTGCTCAAGGAGATTCGCAAGCGCATTGGCTTCTTGCTGGAAGTGGGGTTGGACTACCTCAGCCTGCACCGCTCGGTGCGCACGCTGAGCGGCGGCGAAAGCCAGCGCATCCGGCTGGCCACCCAGATTGGGACGCAGCTCGTGGGCGTGCTCTACATTATGGACGAGCCGAGCATCGGCCTGCATCAGCGCGACAACGAGCGTCTAATCAAGGCTTTGCAGCACCTGCGCGACATCGGCAACTCGGTGATTGTGGTGGAGCACGACAAGGACATGATTCTGCACGCCGACCACGTGCTCGACATTGGGCCGGGCGCGGGCATCCACGGCGGCCACATCGTGGCCGAGGGCACGCCGGAGGCTATTTTCAGCTCGGGCTCGCTCACCTCACAGTACCTCAGCGGGCAGCGCCACGTGGAGGTGCGCAAGAAAAAGCGCGTGGGCGAGGGCAAGGAGCTGGTGCTGAAAGGGGCGAAGGGCCACAACCTCAAGAACGTCACGGCCAAATTCCCATTGGGCAAGCTTATCGCTGTCACGGGCGTGTCGGGCTCGGGCAAGTCGTCGCTCATCCACGATACGCTGTACCCGATTCTCAACCAGCACTTCTTCAACGCCCACCGCGAGCCACTGGCCTACGGCAGCATCGAAGGGCTGGAGCTGATTGACAAGGTGATAGAAGTGGACCAGTCGCCCATCGGCCGCACGCCGCGCTCGAACCCGGCGACTTACACGGGCGTGTTCACCGAAATCCGGCAGCTGTTTGCCGAGATGGCGGAGGCTAAAATCCGCGGCTACGGCCCCGGCCGCTTCTCCTTCAACGTGAAGGGCGGGCGCTGCGAAACCTGCGAGGGCGCGGGCATCCGCACCATCGAGATGAATTTCCTGCCCGACGTGCACGTGCCCTGCGAAACCTGCAAGGGCCGCCGCT
>JAKONR010000391.1 GCA_022701825.1 Hymenobacteraceae bacterium
AGGCTCTTGTAGCCGATGAGGCCGGGGTAGCGCAGGCTGCGCACGTCAAGGCCGTGGTGGCGGTGGTACCACTCGCACCACTGCTCGCCGGCCAGCTTGCTGATGCCGTACACCGTGTTAGGGTTCATGATGGTGACCTGCGGCGTATGCTCGCGCGGCGTGTCGGGGCCGAACACCGCGATGGAGCTAGGCCAGTACACCTGCGGCACCTGGTATTGCACGGCCACGTTCAGCACATTCAGCAGGCCATCCATGTTCAGCTTCCAGGCAAAGGCGGGGTCTTTTTCGGCCGTAGCCGAGAGCAGCGCCGCGAGGTTGTAAATCTGCACCGGACGATACCGCTGCACCAGGGCTTCGAGGCGGCTTTTGTCCAGCACATCGAGCAGCTCGAAGGGGCCGCTGGCCAGCGCCTCGGGGTTGTGGGGGGCGCGCACGTCGGCCGCGATTACGGCCTCGGGGGCATAGCGCTGGCGCAGGGCGGCCGTAAGCTCTAGCCCGAGCTGGCCACAGGCGCCAATGACGAGAACGGTGCCGGGTGTTCGGGGGGTGCTGGGTTCGCTGGGCGAGGTTTCCATGAAAAGCAAAATGAGAGGGTAGGAGGGGGTGGGAAGGGCAGGCCGCAAAGATACGGCCGACCTTGGGGGCGAGGTTTGCGGGCGCCGCAGACCCTGCGGGTTCGCGTGCGGCTGGGTTGCCTGAGGTAGCTGCCCGGGGGGCATTCGCGTGCGGGCTCGCAGGGCCCACGGTGCAGCCCGTCAGTATATTTAGGGCCTATGCCCGCCCGCTTACTTCGCCTCCTCCCGCTCCTGGCTTTACTAACCTCCGTGCCCGCCGCTGCCCAAAACCCGCCCTACCGCAACCTCATTATGAAGGGCGGCGGCATCCGGGGCATTGCCTACGGCGGGGCATTGCAGGAGCTGGAAAGCCGGGGCGTGCTGGCCCACATCACGCGGGTGGGTGGCACCTCGGCGGGCGCCATTCAGGCGGCGCTGCTGGCGGTGGGCTACGCGCCCGAGGCCATTATCGACATCATCAACCGCACGCCCGTGCAGCGGCTCAATGACGGGCAGTTCATCTTCATCGGGGGCGGTAGCCGGCTGCTGCGTCAGTACGGCTGGTACCGCGGCGACCAGCTCACCAAGTACCTCTGCGAGCTGGTGGGCCGCCAAACCCAGCGCCCCAACCTGACCCTAGGTGAGCTGCACCAACTGGCCCTGGCGCAGCCCGGCCACTACCGCGACCTCTACACCACCGGCACCAACCTCACGCTGCAACGCACCCAGGTTTTTGGCTACGAAACCCACCCCGACCTGCGCGTGGCCGATGCCGTGCGCATCAGCATGAGTATTCCGCTCTACTTCCGGGCCGTGCTGCTCGATGCGGATAATCACGTTATTCAAGGTCGGCCCAAGGCCGGCCAGCCCGTGCAGGTGCTCGTCGATGGCGGCCTGCTGGCCAATTACCCGCTGCACATCTTCGACCAACCGCAGTTTCTGCCCGCCGGCCTGCCGCCCGGCACCACCGCCAACCCCGAAACCCTGGGTTTGCGCCTCGACCGCGCCGAGCAAATCGCCCTCGACACGCTGCCCACCGGCCGCCAGGCCCTGGCCCCGTATGACATCCACGATTTTTCGTCCTACATCGGCGCGCTCTACACCATCGGCCTCGAAAACCTCAACCCCGCTCTGCCCGCCGACTGGCCGCGCACCATTAGCATCAATACCATGGGTTTCCGGCCGAAGGTGAAGCGGATTTCAGCTGAGCAAAAGGCGCAGCTGATAGCCAGCGGCCGGGCCGGCGTGCAGGCGTTTTTTGGGAGGAGGAATTAAACGTAGCAGCGCGAACTTTGTAGTTCACGTTTACTAGCGAGCAGCCAGACGAACGCGAATTACCAAGCTTGCGCTACTACACTCACCTACCCATGTACGGAACCCTTCAAGCCGACCTTCAGCAGACGCTGCAAGAAATAAAAGACGCCGGCCTCTACAAAAAGGAGCGCGTCATTACCTCGCCCCAGGGCGCGGAAATCCAGACCGACGAAGCGGGCGACGTGCTCAACTTCTGCGCCAACAACTACCTCGGCCTCAGCTCGCACCCCGAGGTGCTGGCGGCCGCTAAGGCGACCATCGACTCGCACGGCTACGGCATGTCGTCGGTGCGTTTCATCTGCGGCACTCAGGATATTCACAAGCAGCTCGAAGCTAAGCTGGCCGAGTTTCTGGGCACCGAGGATACCATCCTCTACGCCGCGGCCTTCGACGCCAACGGCGGCGTGTTTGAGCCGCTGTTCGATGAGCGCGATGCCATTATCAGCGACGCGCTCAACCACGCCAGCATCATCGACGGCGTGCGCCTGTGCAAGGCCAAGCGCTACCGCTACACCCACAACGACATGGCCGACCTAGAAAAGCAGCTCCAGGACGCCGTGGCGGCCGGTATGCGCCACCGCATCATCGTGACGGACGGCTCGTTTTCGATGGACGGCACCATCGCGCAGCTCGACAAAATCTGCGACCTCGCCGACCAGTACGACGCCCTGGTGATGATAGACGAGTGCCACTCGATGGGCTTCCTAGGCAAAACCGGCCGCGGCACCCACGAGTACCGCGACGTGCTGGGCCGCGTTGACATCATCACGGGCACGCTGGGCAAGGCCCTGGGCGGCGCGATGGGCGGCTTCACGAGCGGCCGCAAGGAGATTATCGAAATTCTACGCCAGCGCTCGCGTCCCTACTTGTTTTCCAATACGCTGGCCCCGGCCATCGTGGGCGCCAGCCTGCGCGTGCTGGAGCTGCTGACTGAAAGCACCGCCCTGCGCGACCAGCTGGAGGAGAATACTAAATATTTCCGCGAGCACATGACGGCGGCCGGTTTCGATATCACGCCCGGCGAGCACCCCATCGTGCCCGTTATGCTCTACGATGCCA
>JAKONR010000405.1 GCA_022701825.1 Hymenobacteraceae bacterium
CGGCCTGCACCACCCGCAGGCGCGGCGGCGGCAAGGTGCGGTGGTGGCAGGCGGGGCACTCCTGGGTGCGGCTGTCGGGGTTGGGGTAGGCGAGGCGCAGGTGGTGGCCGCTGGGGCATTCCCACACGTCGTAGTCCACCGCCCGCGACGTTTCTTCGATTTGCTGGGCGGGCTCCAGGTGGGCCTGCTCGGCGGCGCGGTCGAGCCGGTGCATGGGCAGCTCGCACTCGGGGCAGGTCACGGGCGCGTCGCGCAGCGCGGCCACCCGGCCGCGGTACCAGCGCCAGTACAGCGCCAGCGCCACCGGAAACACGTAGGCCGTGAAGCCCAGCCCCCGGTGCGCCGCCGTTAGCTGCCCGTAGGCCTCGGGCCGACCTAGGAGCGGCACCGGGTGCCGCGCGCGCAGGTATTGCCACCCAAAATAGCCGTGCACATACAGCAGCGGCAGCCCGTAGGCGAGCGTCAGAAACTCGCTCGTAGTCAGCGCCTCGCGCAGGGCCTGCACTACTAGGCCTACGGCCAGCCCCAGGGCCACCGGCAGCAGCCACCCGCGCGCTCGCCACTCCCGCGTGGTGCAGTGCCATAGCACTAGGTACAGCACCAGCGCCAGCAGGCCCACTACCAGCGTACCAAACGGTGGCCCCGGCTCGGGCGTGGCGTAGTAGCTGGCCATGTCTTCGTGGGGCTGGGCGGTGTTCAGCGGGTCTTCGTCGTCCAGCATCCCGTTTTGTGCCATGATGGCGCGCTTCAGGCTATCGACGTAGAACCTGGAAGAGTCAGCGGCCGTGCGCAACGCGGGCTTGGGCAGGGCCGCCACCGGCCGCAGGCGCCTGATAATGGCCGCCACGCCCGCTTGCACGGCCTGGTCGTAGCGGCCGGCGCGGGCGGGCTCCAGCATGTAACGCTGCTGAATGCGGTAGCAGATGATGTCGGGTAGGTCGGCTTCGAGTCCGTAGCCAGTCTCAAACTCTACGCGGCGCTGGTCGAGCACCAGTAGCATGAGCAAACCGTTATTAGTGGCTTTGCTACCGATTTTCCACTTGTTGAATAAGGCCGTGGCGGCCGTTTTGGGCACCGCCTCGCCCAGGCTGCGCACCAGCACTACGTCGATGTGCGCCCGGCCGCTGCGGTCGAGGCTGTCGAGCCGGGCGTTGAGGGCGGGCACGGCGCCGGGCGGTAGCACTCCATCGGGGTCGCTCACGTAAGTTTCGCCCAGCGTCTTGGGGTCGGGAATGGTAGTCAGGTAATTCTCGGCCGTGATACGTCGCGTCGGCGCCGGTGCTTGGCAGCTCCCCAACATGCCTAGCCACATCAGCCAGTACCACAGACGAAAACGAAGCATAAGCAACGCGCAAAAATGAGTTAAAGTAGGAAGCTTAGGAAATGGCTTTCTGGCGCGAGCACCCATCAATCGGCCCGCTGGGCCGTAAGAAACCCCGCCCCAAGGTAACATTCGCCCCAACTACGGCTGTTATGAAAACCGAACTACTAGCTCTGGCGCTAAGCTTAGCAGCGAGCATTAGCCGAGCACCGACCCAAGCGGGTACCCAGTCTGCGCCTTGCCCTTACGGCTATCCGGCGGCAAGCCGCCCGGCCTGCGTGGGCGGCCACACCAACCGGCTGCTGCCTATCGTGTACGGCCGCCCCACGCCCCAAACCAGGCGTCGCGCCCGCCAAGGCCAAGTGGTACTACGTAGCTGTCTGGTATCAGGCTGCGACCCGCGTTACTACTGCCCGGTTCATAAGAAGGATTTGTAGCAGCCCGCTGGCCTTGGAGTAGCCTGGCGCTCCTCGTGACAGCCCCAGCTGGCTGTGCAGTAGCAGCTTGGCATGAGTGCTTTGCAGCTGTTAGTTTGCCTTTTTACAGCAGCGAGGGGATAAAATTGCTGTAAGTAGTTTCGAATCAGGTCCGGAAGGCTATAGCTTTTCGAACCATGCTTCACCGAACCTAGCCCCAAGGACAAGTGGTCGGAAAGATAGGGCCAGAAAGACTGGTTTATGAAGACAAACAAGTCTTTATCTCTGTGAAAGCCACGGACCTAGTGGGGCGCGGTGCCTGCCGTTACACCCGTCAGGCCACGTGCGTCGCCAACCAGCGCGCGATGAGGGCCGCGTCCTCGCGCCAGGTGGGTTGGCCTAGCAAGGCGTGGCAGCGGCCGGGTAGCTCCCGGTACTCCGTGATGGACTGCGCGTGCTGGTAGCGCCGAAAATTGGCCCGGTTGAGGGCGGCGGGCATGAGACGGTCGGTCCCCCCAGCCAGAAAGAGCAGCGGCGCGTGCGGCCGGCTGAAGTCAACGCGGGCACGGCGGCTGAGCGCGTCGCGAATCAGCTGCTTGGACTCCGGACAAGCTAACCGCTCGTAAGAATCCCGCTGCGCCGCCAGGGGCAGACCGTTGGCAATGGCGTACTGCCAGTGCGCGAAGCTGGGTAGAAAGGTAGTTTTCAGGGAGGAAAACAGCCCCAGCATGGGTAGCACCGCGCGCAGCAGCGACCACTTGAACGCGACCACGCCCCGCGGCGGGGCCGACTCGATGGCCACGCCCGCTGCTACCGTGCCCTGCTGGAGCAGCAGCTGAACGAGGAGCCCGCCGTAGGAATGCCCGATGAGGATAGGCTTGGTGGGCAGCTGCGCAATAAAGTCCGCGTATACCCGGAGCACAGTGGCCAGGTCGTTCTGGGCGATGGGGGAATGCGGGTGCTGGCTCCGCAGCTCGGCAGCTAGGGCCTGCTTGTGGGGCCAGGCGGGAGCATAGCAGGTGTAGCCTTCCCGCGTAAAAAAGGCCCGCCAGTCATCCCAGCAAGCCGTCGTCACGGCGGCCCCCGCCAGGAAAACGATGATGGGTGCGGTAGGGGGCGGCGTCATGGTAATGAGGGGCGCGTATCGGCCAGACATTTTAGGTAAGAAAGCTCTCGGCTGTTAGGAGAGCATTGTCAGCCTCCCTTGAAGAAGACCAGCTTAGGCTGGAGTCTGACAGTGTAGACTTGGTATAAAGCAGCCCACCTTGCCTAGCTATCGCTAAAGAAGCCAGTTTCGCTCGTTCCAGATAGGTAGAAATTAGGAAAGATTATTTTCACCTACTTGTCGGGGGCTCTATCAACTCACAATCAGTCTAATCTTAATTATAAAGCTTGTGCTGAAGGCGATTAGGAATTATCATTCATAACTAATACTTGAGGTGCGATAACTGTTAAATACAGTCAGCCCCAGCCTTCTGACGAAGGCCGGGGCGGTTCGGTTTAGTGCGTAAGAGCACATGCTCTGCTCCGAGCAAAGACCGCCTCAGTGCTTATTGCCGGGTCTATAACATTTATAGAACGCTGAACTGATTAACGTTATAGAACGGCCCGGAGAAATGCGCCAGGCTAGTGCAAACCGCCGCCTAGCGCCCCGGCTGGCGCAGTTACCAACGCGGTGCCTACCCGCTGCCGACTTACGAGCAGCAGGAGCAACGCGAGTAAAGAAGTCACGGCCATGATAGCAGCCATCGGAATGGCCGTGTGCGAATTAAACAAGCTCACGCCTACGGAGGCCAGTGTGCCCATGCCCATCTGGATGGCTCCCAGCAGCGCGGAGGCACTGCCCGCGTTGCGCGTGAAGGGGGCCAGCGATAGGGCTGACGTATTGGGGCTGGTGAAGCCCAGGCAGCCCAGAAAAACGAAGAGCAGCGCGATGGTGCCACCCAGGCCCAGCAGCCCCGCACTGGTAAGTCCCAACAGGGCAAACGTGGTGAGCACCTGGCACCCTAGGGCGACGAAGACGATTTGCTCGCTGCGGTAACGACGCAGCAAGTAACTGTTGACCTGGCTGGCCCCGATGAGGCCGATGGAGAGAAAGGCGAATATCCAGCCGTAGACTTTACCCTCGACGTGAAAGATATCCATGAACACCAGCGGCGACCCCGATACGTAGGCAAACAACCCACTGAATGACACGGCCCCCGTCAGGGCGTAGGTCGTAAACTGCGGCTCACGCAGTACGGCCCAGAAGTTGGCCAGGATTGGCCGGGGCTTGAGCGAGAGCGTGGTGTCCGGCACGTAGGTGGTGGGTAGCCACAGCGCGGTGACTGCCAGCAGTAACGTGCCCAGCCCGCCCAGGGCCACAAATACGGCACGCCAGCCAAAGGCCGTCGCCACGTAGCCCCCCACCGTGGGCGCCACCATGGGCGAGACGCCGACCACCAGCATCAGCAGGGCAAACACCTTGGCGCTGTCCTTCACTGGAAACAGGTCGCGCACCAGGGCCACTGACGCCACGGCCGCCGCGCAGCTGCCAATGGCCTGCACAAACCGCAGGGCAATCAGCGCCTCAATGCGGTGCACTGCCAGGCAGCCCACTGACGCGACTACGTAAAGCGCCAACCCCAGCAGCAGGGGGGCTTGCGCCCAAACCGGTCGAGCAGGGGCCCATACAGCAGCTGCCCCGCCGAAATGCCCACGAAGAAGCTGGACAGCGACAGCGCTACCAGCGCCCCCGTGGTGTGTAGGTCCAGGGCAATGGCGGGAAAGCCCGGCAGGTACATATCAATCGAGAAGGGCCCCAGCGCCGTGAGCGCACCTAAAATCAGGATAAGGGAGAAATAGCGTTGCTTCGTCATGTAGGAAAGGCTGCATACCTATAAAACGGCTCAGCCCCCGGTTAACAAATCTTACGCGGGTTAAGCCGGCTGGAGCCAGGCGGGATGGGCAGGCAGCGGTCGGGGGCGTGGCGTTGCCAGTGGTAGTGATAGGTGTCTGCGGGAGGCGGCTTGCTAGAAGCGGCTGGTGTGTGCCAAGCGTTTTATATAGCAAGCCATTTTGGGTAGCCAAACAGGAAGTTTGGGCCTAGGTGGCATTCTACGGACGTTGCGCTAAGCATGCCACCTGAGTAGCGCTAGCCGGAGCGCCTTTCGAGGTCTTGGGACTCCAGCTCCAGCTGGCTCACTTGGGCGGGAAGCAGACACGCAACTCGGCAAAGGGTACTATTCGACGGAGTGTGAAAGCATCTCAACTGGGGTGGTCTAATTACGCTGGACAGTTTAGGGCGTTAAGTTGAAGGAGCTGTTGGTGAGTATGATAGGGTGTCTGATAGCCGATACTGGAGTGCAGGCGCTCGTGATTATAATAATCAAAATAGTCGGCCACGCTGGTCTGCGCGTCGGCTAGGTCGGCAAAAACGGGCCGTTCGCGTAGTTCGAGCACCTCCGTTTTGAGGCGCGACC
>JAKONR010000449.1 GCA_022701825.1 Hymenobacteraceae bacterium
CCGCGCGAGTCCCGCGCCGAGGGCGAAAACGGCGAAAAAACGGAAGGCCAGCGCCGCCGCAAGCGCGGGGGCCGCAACCGGGGTGGCCGGGGGCCGCGCCCGGCCGAAGGCGGCGCCCCGGCTACCGAGGCCCCAGCCGCGCCCAGCGCGGAATAGTGATTTTGGAAACCGCCCGCGCTTGCCAGGTGGTTTACGGTGATAGAGTTAGCCAAAAAGGCTGTTGTTGCTGCATTACGCGGGCAATGACAGCCTTTTTTCATGCGTTCCACATCCTTGTAGTAGCGAAATAAGTATATGTACTGGATAAGCCATCTACTTGAAAATAACCGCTATGACCCCGCTACTACGCTCGTTTTTATACGCCCTGGTTATTTTGTTTTTTGGCGGCTGCCAGACCGACGAGCACGCGCCAGCGGATAAGTCGATGCCTCAAGTCCTGGTTTTTTATAAGACGGCCGGCTTTTACCATTCGTCCATTCCGGTGGCTATCAGCGCCATCAAGCAGCTCGGGGCTAAGAACAATCTGGCAATCCACGCTACCAATGACGCGACCGCCTTCAATTCGGCTACGCTGGCGCAATACCAGGCCGTGGTGTTTTTGAGCACGACGGGCGATGTGCTGAACAATGCGCAGCAGCAGGCCTTTGAGGAATACATCCGGGCCGGCAACGGGTTCGTGGGCATCCATGCCGCCACGGATACGGTGTACGATTGGCCGTGGTATAACGGGCTGGTTGGGGCTTATTTCAAGGACCACCCCGCCGTGCAGCAGGCTACTATTCAGGTTGTCAACAAAAACCACCACGCCACGGCCGCCCTACCCAGCACCTGGCAGCGGACGGACGAATGGTATAATTTTAAAAGCCTGAACCCGGACATTCAGGTGCTGGCGAACCTAGACGAAAGCAGCTACACCGGGGGCAGCCACGGTAGCCGCCACCCCATTGCCTGGTACCACACCTACCAGGGCGGCCGGGCTTTTTACACGGCTGGGGGCCACACGGAGGCCAGCTACCAGGAGCCGCTATTTTTGCAGCATCTGCTGGGCGGCATTCAGTACGCGGTGGGCAATTTGAAGGAGGGACTGAACCCGGACACGACCTCAACTTACTTGTGGCACAACCTGCTGGACCAGAACCTGACGCAGTGGGATAAATTCATCGGGGTGCCGCACTACAGCGTCAACCTGCCTGGCCACCCCTCGGGCGATGGCATCAACGGCACGCCCGTGGGCCTGAATAACGACCCGCTGAACGTGTTTCAGGTTGTGCCGGATAATGGTAACCCCGTGCTGCACGTTTCCGGGCAGATTTATGGTGGGCTGAGCACCAAGCAGGAATACGGCAACTACCACCTCCGGGCCGAGTTTAAATGGGGCACCCGCAAATACGAGCCCCGCCTGAACGACAAGCGCGACAGCGGCATTTTATACCACGCCAAAGGCCGGCACGGCGCTTTCTGGAACGTGTGGATGCTGTCGCAGGAACTGCAAATTCAGGAAGGCGACATGGGCGACTACTTTGCGCTGGGGCCGGGCGCGGATGCGCGGGCCGCCTACCGCACGGCCGACAACCTGCTGGCCTGGATATATGACCCCTCGGCGCCGCTGCAAGCGTTTGGCCTGGGGCAGAATGGCCACTGCCGCCGGAGCCAGAACCGGGAAAAGCCACTGGGCCAGTGGAATACCGTGGAGTTGATTTGCCTGGGCCAGAAAAGCATCCACGTGGTAAACGGGCAGGTGGTGCTGGTGCTGGAAAACTCCCGCGAGCAGAAGCCCAACGGCGCGCCGGGGCCGCTGGTAGACGGCAAAATTCAGCTGCAATCGGAGGCGGCCGAGGCGTACTACCGCAACATCCAAATCCGGCCCATCACGGCCATTCCGGCGCAATACCTCTAGGGTCGCCCCCACGCGAGGGCAGTCATTTCGATGGCTTGGCAAAGCTCCCGTCTGCATCCTGTGCGGGCTGGGTAGAATTATATTCGTTGGCGCGAGGTTACGGGGCGAGCGCTTGGCGTATCGGCGGTATTTACGCCGGCCGGTGCAACTGTCTGGTTGCGCGACCATCCTTGGTTGCTATTCAACTAGGCGCCGCGTAGCTCGCCTGCGGCCAACTGCAGAGTAGTGCGCCGCTACGCCGCCCCGGAGTTCGCCTGGGAGGCTACAGTAGTTTAATTTCAGCATAAGCGCTGGGGCGTGGTGGCCCGCGCCGGCCGGCCGGGGGTACTATTCAAAAAAGGGTGTAAAATAACGGCTTTTGCTGACATGAGCGGCGAGGGCGTGGGGCGGGCTACGGAATCCATTTTTCACAATTATTTGTTTCCCAAATCAATACCTCGTTAAGTACGGCTTAAATCCCGTAGTATACAAGGAAAAATTTTGTTTTTTATTCCCCGCCCAACTTTCTACCTTTGTGCCCCTATCGGAAATTTTGCTTGCCCGCTGCCCAGATTAATTGTGAATAAACCGTCGCTATTGCTGCTCCCGGCCCTGGCTGCCCTGGGCCTCACTACCCAATGCCAGTCGAGCAAGCCCGCCGCGACGGCCACCACTACCGCCCCCGCCGCCAGCCCGGTAGCCGCCCCCAAAGAGTACCGCTACACCACCGCGCCCAACGACCCGCTCGGCGTGCGCGTGTACAAGCTCGACAACGGCCTGACGGTGTATCTATCTGATTATAAGAACGCACCGCGCATCCAAACCTACGTGGCGGTGCGCGCCGGCTCCAAGAATGACCCCGCCACGGCCACCGGCCTGGCGCACTACCTGGAGCACATGGTGTTCAAGGGCACTTCCAAGCTAGGCACCAAGGATTGGGGTAAGGAGCAAACCGAACTCAACAAAATTGAGGCGCTGTACGAGGTGTACCGCAGCCAGCGCAACGACCCGGCGGCGCGCAAGCGGACGTACCACCAGATTGACTCAATTTCGGGGGTGGCGGCGCGCTACGCGGTGCCCAACGAGTACGACAAGCTGATGGGTAGCATCGGCTCGAAGGGCTCTAACGCGCACACTTCCAACGAGGAAACGGTGTACCAGGAGGATATTCCCAGCAACCAGCTGGAGAAGTGGTCGGCGGTGCAGGCTGAGCGCTTCAAGGAGATGGTACCGCGTCTGTTTCACACCGAGCTGGAGGCTGTTTATGAAGAGAAAAACCGGGGGCTGGACTCCGATTTCAACAAAGAGTTTGAGGCGCTGAACGCCAGCCTCTACCCCACCCACCCCTACGGCACCCAGACGACCATCGGCACGATTGAGCACCTGCAAAACCCGTCGATAACCGAGATTAAGAAGTACTTCACGCAGTACTACGTGCCCAATAACGTGGCGCTGTGCCTGAGCGGCGACTTGGACTACGACCAGACCATCAGGCTGATTGACAAGTATTTTGGCGACTGGCAGCAGAAGCCGGTGCCCGCCTTCAACGTGCCGACGGAGCAGCCCATTACGGCGCCCATCGTGAAGGAAGTAGTCGGGCCGCAGTCGGAAAACGTGATGCTGGGCTACCGCCTCGGCGGCAAGGCCACCCGCGACGGCCTGCGCCTGCGGATGCTCGACAAAATCCTGACCAACGGGCAGGCCGGCCTCTTCGACCTCGACCTGAACCAGCAGCAAAAAGTGCTGCAAGCGCAGACCTTTGCCGACGCCAACGACGACTACTCGACGCACGTGCTCTACGGCACGCCGCGCCAGGGCCAGAGCCTCGATGAGGTGAAAGCGTTGATGCTGGCCGAGGTGGAAAAAGTCAAAAAAGGCGACTTCCCCGACTGGCTGATTCCGGCCATCGTGAACAACGAGACGCTGAGCCGCACCAAGAGCTACGAAAGCAACGAGGCCCGCGCCTCGGCTATGTACGAGGCGTTTATCGAGCGCGTGAGCTGGGCTGACTACGTGAAGCAGAACGCGGATTTTGGCACCATCACGAAGGCCGAAATCGTGCAGTTTGCCAAGGAGCACTACGGCCCTAATTACGTGGCCGTGTACAAGCGCACCGGCAAAGACCCCAACACGGTGAAGGTGGTGAAGCCCGCTATCACGCCGGTGCCGGCCAACCGCGACGCGGCCTCGGCCTACTACACCGAGGTGAGCAAGCTGCCAAGCACCGAGTTGCAGCCAGTTTTTGTTGATTATAAGAAGGATATCCAGACGGCGAACATCAAGCCGGGTTTGCCGCTGTACTACACCAAGAACAGCGAAAACGGCTTGTTTAGCCTATTCTACGCTATCGACCTGGGCACCAACAACCTGCCGCTGCTCGACGTAGCCACCGATTATTTGCAGTACCTGGGCACCGGGCAGTACTCGGCGGCGCAGCTGCAACAGGAGTTTTACAAGCTGGGCTGCTCGTTTGCGGTCAGCAGCAGCCAGGACCGGGTACTCATCAGCCTCAGCGGGCTCGATAGCAACCTGGAGCCGGCGCTCCGGCTATTCGAGCAATTGCTCAACAACCCGCGCCCCGATGCGGCGGCTCTCAAAAACCAGGTGGCTGGCATCCTGAAGCAGCGCCAGGACGCCAAGCTCAACAAGGGCGTGATTCTGAACCAGGCCATGCTGAACTACGCGAAGTATGGCCCGCGCAACCCGTTTACCAACATCGTCCCCGAGGCGCAGTTGAAAGCGCTGAAACCGGAGCAACTGACGGCGCTGCTGAAATCGCTGCCCACGTATGAGCACCGGGTGCTGTATTACGGGCCACGTCCAATTGATGGTGCTGTAAAAAAGGGCTCTAGTGTCAGGCCGGGTGGTGGTGGTACCACCGTGGAATTAACAACTTATGGAGTAAAAGGAGTTATTGAGCAGCTTCACCAAACTCCCGCTACCCTCAAGCCCAACCCGGCTGCCAAGGACTTTGCCGAGCAGCCGCTGAATCAGAAAAAGGTGTACTGGGTGGATTACAACATGGTGCAGGCCGAAATCCTGTTCCTGACCAAGGGCGACGTGTACAGCAAAGCGCTGGCCCCCACGGTGGCGCTCTACAACGAGTACTTCGGCGGTGGCATGGGCAGCATCGTGTTTCAGGACTTGCGCGAGAGCAAGGCGCTGGCCTACTCGGCCATGTCGCGCTACGCCAACGCCGACAAAACCGGCCGCTCTAACTACATTCTCAGCTA
>JAKONR010000573.1 GCA_022701825.1 Hymenobacteraceae bacterium
ATCAGCATCGCGTGGGCCATTGTGGAGCACCTGCACAATAATCCCAAGGCGCGGGCTAAAACGCTGTTTGCCACCCACTACCACGAGCTAAACCAGCTGGCCGACGACTGCCCCCGCGTGCGCAACTACCACGTGGCCGTGCAGGAGGCCGATGGCCGCGTGCTGTTTTTGCGCAAGCTGCGCCCCGGTGGCTCCGAGCACAGCTTCGGCATCCACGTGGCGCGCATGGCCGGCATGCCGCCCGCCGTGGTGCTGCGCGCCAACGAAATCATGCACCACCTGGAGCAGGAGCGCGCCCAAACCGGCCTCACCGAAGTGGACCCCAGCGCCCCCACCGAATTCGACGACGTGCTGGCCGGCCTCGACGAAAACCAGAAACCGGAAACTAAAAACCAGCAACCCAAGCCCCGCGCCACCACCGCGATGGCCACGCGGCCCACGGTGCAGCTCAGCATGTTCGAGCCCGGCGACCCCAAGCTGGAGCAATTGCGCGAGCTGCTGCAAGTGCTGGACATCAACACGCTAACCCCGATAGAGGCGCTGCTGAAACTCCAGGAGTTGAAGGGGCTGTTGTAGAAATGAAATAATCCGTTCAGGTAGCTTATAGTAAGTTTCTTGTGTGCTTGGTGAAATTAAAATGAATTATTTTATTTGTTGATATTCAACTGATTGTAAAAAAAAGCATAAATATTAATATCGATAACATATATGTGCTACTATACCTTCGTGTCGTTCGCGAACAAAAAAATGAATTTCAGGTATGGCCAACGCCTGATATTCAACTTTTTTCACACCAAGTATTTTGAAACCCCTTCTCATTTTTACCTATGAAAAGCATGTGGAAAAGCTTAAGTGCAGCGCTCGTGGTGATAGGCACTACTGGCGCACTATTGATGACAAGCTGCGATAAGCAGAAATCAATGAACGAGTTGAACTCGACTGTTCAGAAGGCGGAAGAGCAGTCGGCTAAAGCTGCCACTGCGGGCAAAACAGCTGCCCGTGGCGAAGAAGTTACTCCTGAAGAAGACTGCGAAAATGTCTTCACGCAGCTAGCTTCGACGCTAGACGAAGAAACTACTCTGCAAATTACGGTTGCTGAAGGGGGATATATCTTCACGCTGCTTACACAGCAGGGAGCGCCAGCAGACAGAAAAGCAGTCTGCCACAGTGCGACATTTAATTCAGAGTTTGTTCATTGTGCTATTGACTGGGCTCATGGGCACGGTGGTTGTGTGCATGTAACCCACGGTCCTAAAGCCGGTTGGAATGCTTACGCTTGTCAATAGGACAGTAGCATAAGTCGTTTTACGCAAAGACAAGGCATTGATTGCATCCAGCAATTGATGCCTTGTTTTTATGCTTGCTTTAAAACCGGCGGTAGCTAAAGCTGGGTGCCCCGCGAGAAAACAGAAACAAAAGCTGGAATATTGCGAATTGTCGGCAAGTGCCCGACCAACGACTCGTAGCTACCGTTGCATTACTGCACGTAGTGCCGCCGCAGCAGCGTAGCCGCCGCCGTGGCATCGGCCACGCACACGCTGCACGCGGTGCCCACGCCGTTTACCGGGCCTTCGTATTCCCAGGCGAAGGTTTTGGGCGCGGCCGTGGGCGTGGGGCTGACTAGCAGCGAGTCGCCGCGCAGGGCCAGGTAGCGCAGGCTGCCATCGGGAAAGCGCACCCGGAAGCCGGGCTGCCCGCCCAGGCGCGCGCGGCCGGCGTAGCGCAGCACCAGGTCGTTGCGGTCTTTGCCGGAGGCGTAGTGCAGGTCGGAGCGCCGGCCGAAGTTGGTCCAGAAGCTGAAGTGCTCGTAGGTGGCCGTGCCGGGCGTACCCAGGCCGTAGTTGGCCACTTGGTTTTGGGCGCGGGCGGGGTGGGCGGCGAGGGCTGCCGTGAGCAGCGCGGCGACGAGCAGGGTAGGGGCGAAAGACATAATCAAAAAAGCTGGGTGGAGCAGGTTGGTGCTTTGAACTGAAAATGATAAATTAAAAATTTGCTAGTCAGTTTCTTAATTTATTGTTTTTAATTTCTAATTCAGAGCACCAACCGCGCTGGGCCTACTACGCAACGCACCCGCGCTAAGCTGCGCCACTAGCCGCTGCAAAATCGTTGGCTACCGCCCGGCTACGGTGAACCCCGGCCCGGCCCGGCGTGTTAAAAAGAATCCGGCTACCAGGCCGGCCGCGTATGTCGCAGCCCCGCTTTCGTTCAGCTAAACACCCCATGACCAAGCTATTTCCGGCCCTTTTGGGCCTCGGCGCGCTAGCCTTCACGGCCTGCGGCCCCCAGCAGTCGGCCCAGGCCCAAACCTCGCCCCCGGTGCCTCAGCGCGCCACTACCGGCTTTGCCCCGGCCAACCTCACCGGGCTGGCGCAGGCCACCTTCGCGGGCGGCTGCTTTTGGGCGCAGGAGGAGGCGTTTGAGGAAATAAAGGGTGTGAAGCAGGTGGTAAGCGGCTACGCCGGCGGCACCGTGCCGCACCCCACCTACGAGCAGGTGGCCGGCCAGCGCACCGGCCATGCCGAGGCCGTGAACATCTACTACGACCCCAA
>JAKONR010000465.1 GCA_022701825.1 Hymenobacteraceae bacterium
CAGCTCTACCTCGACCTCGACGCCGAAAACATGACCCGCGACGGCGTGGTGGTGGACGTGCGCAACAACAACGGCGGCTTCGTGAACGTGTACGCCATCGACGTGCTGGCCCGCCGCAGCTACCTCAGCATGGCCGACCGCGGCACGCCCACGCCCGTGCCCGCCCGCAGCGCGCTGGGCCAGCGCAGCCTGGAGCTGCCCACGGTGCTGGTCACCAACCAGCACTCCTTGTCTGATGCCGAAGACTTTAGCGAAGGCTACCGGGCCTCGAAGCTGGGCAAAATTGTGGGCGAGCCCACCGGCGGCTGGATTATCTTCACCTCGGCCGCCACGCTGCTCGATGGCTCGACCCTGCGCCTGCCCACCAGCACCATCCGCTCGACCCGCGACGGCCAGGTGATGGAGATGAACCCCCGCCCCGTGGACGTGCCCGTGACGCGCCCCATCGGCGAGAGCTACACCGACCACGATGTGCAGCTCGATACGGCCGTGAAGGAGCTGCTGGGGCAGCTGGGCAAGTAGCGCTGGCCACTAGTCACTTGCCCAAAAGTCGCTTGTCATTGCGAGCGTAGCGAAGCAATCACACCCAAACGGCGCGGCTAAACGAGTGCGCTTGCTTCGCTGCGCTCGCAATAACAGACAAACACCCTTGTGCAAACTGCGCTGAATAGCGCGAACTGCTGCAACGCTGCTTACCAGCATATGTCTTTTCTGTGAAAAAACCACCATATTACGGGCTGGTTTTGCGCACTGCTTTATTCAATACGCTACTTTGAAAAGACGCGACTTCGTCGGCCTCACGGGTTTAGCTACCGGGGCCCTGTTTTTACCCAGCTTCCCGAGCCTGGGCGGCAACCCGGTAGATGCCACTCGCCTGCTGGAGCCCGGCCTCGACGCGGCGCAGAAAAAGCGCCTCGCCGACGCGGCCCTGAATACCGCCAAAAGCGGCGGGGCCAGCTACGCCGACGTGCGCATCGGGCGCTACCTCAACCAAAGCATTTTCACCCGCGAAAAGCAGGTGCAGAGCATAGCCAGCGGCGAAAGCTTCGGGGCCGGCGTGCGCGTGATTGCTAATGGTAGCTGGGGCTTCGCGGCCACTAATGACGTGTCGGACAAAGGCTTGGCTAAAGCCGCCCAGTTGGCCGTAGCCATGGCTAAGGCCAACGCCAGAACCCAGAAGGAGCCCGTGCGGCTGGCTCCCCAAAAGGGCTACGGCGAGGTGAGCTGGAAGACGCCCATCCGGCAAAACGCCTTCGAGGTGCCGGTGGCCCAAAAAGCCGACCTGCTGCTGGCGGCCAATGCCAAGGCGCTGGAAAACGGAGCCAGCTTCGTGAATTCTTCGCTCTTCCAAATCAATGAGCAGAAGTACTTTGCTAGTACCGATGGCTCGTACATCGACCAGGATGTGCACCGCATCTGGCCTACGTTTTCGGTCACGGCTGTGGACCGGGCGAGCGGCAAATTCAAAACCCGCGACGCGCTAAGCGCCCCCATGGGCCTGGGCTACGAGTACCTCACGCCGCTGGCCGCCGACAAAATCGCCGGCCCGGCCGGCACTGGCCTCATCAGCTACCGCAATAGCTACGACATGCTGGAAGACGCCGCCCTAGCCGCCCGCCAAGCCAAGGAAAAGCTCAGCGCCAAATCGGTACTGGCCGGCAAATACGACCTTGTGCTGGAGCCTAACCACTTGGGCCTCACCATCCACGAGAGCATCGGCCACCCGCTGGAGCTCGACCGCGTGCTCGGCTACGAGGCCAATTATGCCGGCACCAGCTTCGCCGATTTGACCTGGAAGGCCAAAAACATTCCCTACGGCTCCAAAAACGTGACCATCGTGGCCGACAAGCTGCAAGCCGGCTCGCTGGGCGCGGTGGGCTACGACGATGAGGGCGTGAAAACCAAGGAGTGGACGCTCATCGACCAGGGCAAGCTGGTGGACTATGAGAAAATCCGCGACCAGGCCCATATCGTGGGCCAAAATGCCTCCGATGGCTGCTGCTACGCCGACTCCTGGGACGCAGTGCAGTTTCAGCGGATGCCCAACGTGAGCCTGCGCCCTGGCGCGGCCAAGCTCAGCGCCGACCAGCTTATTAGCCAGGTCGACAAGGGTATTTATATCGCCGGGCGCGGGTCGTACTCCATTGACCAGCAACGCTATAACTTCCAGTTTGGCGGGCAGGTATTCTACGCCATCGAGAAAGGCAAAATCGTGGGCATGCTTGACGACGTGGCCTACCAGGCCAATACGCAGGAGTTTTGGAACTCCTGCGTAGCCGTGTGCGATGCCTCCGAATACCGCCTTTTTGGCTCCTTCTTCGATGGCAAGGGCCAGCCCTCGCAGGTGTCGGCCGTGAGCCACGGCTCGGCCACGGCGCGCTTCAACGCGGTGAACGTGATAAATACGGCCCGCAAGATTGGATAAAAAAACGCCTGTCATTGCGAGCGCAGCGAAGCAATCGTACCTGTTGAGCCGTGCCGTTCGGGTGCGATTGCTTCGCTGCGCTCGCAATGACAGGCGTTTTAGCTTTTTCCAGGAAATACTTCGCATATTGCTAGTCACTTCATTCCCCACTTATTTAACACTTTTCCTTTGAACAGACGCGATTTTGTGGGACTAGCCGGCCTGGGCGCCGGTGCCCTGCTGCTCCCTTCCTTCCCGAGCCTCGCCGGCGACCCCGTAGACGTGGCGCGCCTGCTGGAGCCGGGCGCCGATACGGTGCTCAAAAAGCGCCTCGCCGACGTGGCCCTGAACACCGCCAAATCGGCGGGCGCTACCTACGCCGACGTGCGCATTCAGCGCACCCTCAACCAAAGCATTTTCACGCGCGAAAAGCAGGTGCAGGGCATCGGCAACGCCGAAAGCTACGGCGTGGGCGTGCGCGTGATTGCGGGCGGCACCTGGGGCTTCGCGGCTACTAATGACGTGTCGGACAAAGGCATCGCGGCCGCTGCCAAGCAGGCCGTGGCCATTGCCAAAGCCAACGCTAAGGTGCAGAAAGAGCCCGTGCAGCTGGCCCCCCAAAAAGGCTACGGCGAGGTGAGCTGGAAGACGCCCATCAAGCAAAACGCGCTCGAAGTGCCCATCAAAGAAAAGGTCGATTTGCTGCTGAACGCCAATGCGGTGGCGCTCGACAACGGCGCGTCGTTCGTGAACTCTGGGATTTTCCAAATCAATGAGCAGAAGTACTTTGCCAGCACCGATGGCTCGTACATCGACCAGGATATTCACCGCATCTACCCCACGTTTGGGGTCACGGTGGTGGACCGGGCCAGCGGTAAATTCCGCACCCGGCAGTCGCTGAGCTCGCCCATGGGCCTGGGCTACGAGTACCTCACGCCCCTGGCCGCCGACAAGGTGGCCGGCCCGGCGGGCTCGGATATTATCGGCTACAAAAACAGCTACGACATCTTGGAAGATGCCGCCCGCGCCGCCAAGCAAGCCAAGCAAAAAATCACCTGCAAGAGTGTGACGCCCGGCAAGTACGACCTCGTGCTCGACCCGCA
>JAKONR010000471.1 GCA_022701825.1 Hymenobacteraceae bacterium
TCGCGCCGCTCGGGCTCGAAGTGGGCGTGCACGCGCACCGTGCGGGCATCGTCGTCGAAGGCCTTGCCCACCAAAAAAACGCGGGCCGTGAGCTCCTCGTCGCGGTTGGCATTCTGGATTTTAAATAAAATCTTCTGGCCGACCTGCACTTTGGCCACGTCCTTTTCAAAGACCTTAAGCTCCAGGTGCAGGTCGTCGCGGTTCAGCACTTCCACCAGCACATCCTGGGGGTTCACGTACTGGCCGGGGTTCACATTCACGGCCTTCACGTAGCCGCCGATGGGCGTGGTGAGCGGCACACTGGCCACGACTTGGCCGGTGGCATCGAGGCGGGCCACCGAGATGCCGAGCAGCCGCAGCTGCGCCGCGGTGGCGCGTAGCGTGGCCTGCTCGCTGGCGTAGTCGGCGCGGGCCTGCTGGAGCTTGCGCTTGGCGCCCACGTCCTCCACGTCCAGGATGCGCTGGCGCTCCAGGTCCTCGGCCAAAAAGCGCACCCTGGCCTTGCTTTGCAAGTAGTTCTGCTGCAAGGTGAGGTACTCGGGGGCGCGCAGCGTGGCCACCACCGCGCCGGGCGCCACGCGCTCGCCGGCCAGCACGGCCACCGTTTGCACGTAGCCGCCCATAATGGCCGTAATGGAAACCCGGTTTTGGGGCGGCACCTCTACCGAGCCGTTGGCTTGCACTTCGGTAGTCATGTTTTGGCTCTCGAAGGTGCCCAGGTTCACGCCGGCCGCTTGCAGTTGGGCCGCGCCCACGGTTACCTCGTCGGGGTTGGGCGGGGCGGCGGGGGCAGCGGCCGGGGCGGCTTTTTGGGCGGCGTCGGGCTTTGCGCCGCAGGCGGTAAGGAACGCCAGCGTGCTCGCTATCGCGTAGTATTTTAAGACAGGAGTCATTAGTAGATAAGGTCGAATGAGAAGAAGATGGTGGAGAGAGTAAGCTCGCCCAACGTTAACCTCACCCCCTAGCCCCCTCTCCAAAAAAGAGGGGGAACTAGTTTTTAGCCTTAGTTTCTAGAGTATAGAACTAGAACTAGTTCCCCCTCTCTTTTGGAGAGAGGGCTAGGGGGTAAGGTCCACGCCAGGCGAGCATTACTTACCCGCCGGAATATCCGTGCCCGTGAGCGCCTGCACACTCACCACCAGCTCGTTGTAGCGCTGGGCCTGGTCGAGGTAGTTGGACTGTATCTGCCAGGCGGGCTCGGTATTCACCACGTAGGTCACGTAGTCGATGTCGCCGGCCCGGAAGCTTTTTTCGGCCGTAACCAAAATCAGCCGGGCCTGGGGCAGCGCCGTGCGCTGGTAATAATCGAGCGAGGCCTGCGCCCGGCGCAGCTGGCGGCGCAGCGTGCTGAGCTGGGTGCTGAGCTGGCTGGTGGTGTAAGCCAGGTGGCCCTGGGCCACCTGCTCGCCGAGGCGGGCGGCCGCCACCCGCGCCCGCCCGGCCCCGCCCAGCAGCGGCACGGCCACCCCAAACTGGGCCACTTTCAGCGCCGTAAACTCGGGCCGGATGGTTTGCTGAAAGTAGCCGGCCCGCAGGTCGGGCAGGCGGCGCAGTTGCTCTACCCGCACTTGCAGTTGGCTCACGGCTATTTGCTGGCGCAGCAAGCCCAGCGTGGGGTTGCTTTCGGGCGACAGGGCGGCCGTGTCGGCGGCCGTGAGCGGGGCCAGCAGCGCCTGGGTCGTGTCGATGCTGGCCACGCCGGGGCTACCCAGTAGCTGCCCCAATTGCTCACGCTGCACCTCCAGGTCGGAGAGCGTGGTGAGCAGGCGGTGTTCGATTTCCAGCACCCGCGCCTCGGCGGCTACCTGCTCCAGGCGGTTGGTTTCGCCCACCTGATAGCGAATGCGGGCGGCCCGGGCGGCCCGGCGGTACAGGCTATCCTGCCGGCGCAGCAGCGCCACCCGGCGGTAGCTCACCAGCAGGCCGTAGTAGTTACTGCGGATGGATTGTGCCAGGCTGCGCCGGCTCACGGCCGCCTGCTGCTCGGCGGTGGCACTCTGGCTTTGCAGCAGCCGACGCTGCGCCAGGTACACCCCCGGCAAGGCCGCTTGCTGAATGATGTTGAACGTGTTATCGGTGAAGTTGCTCGATAGCTGGCCCACCTGAAAATCAATCACCGTGCGCGGCAGCTCCAAACCCGTGCGAACGAGCGCCTGCTGCTGCTGGGTTTGCAGGCCCACGTTGCGCAGCGACTGGTTTTGGGTCCCCGCCGCTTGCAGCGACTGGCTCAAATTAAGTGGCTGCCCGGCCGTGGAGCCGAGCGTGTTTTGGGCGTGGGCGGCGAAGGTGAGGAACAGCGCCAGCAGGGCTAGCCCGGCGCGGGGCACCTCACCCCCCCGCCCCCTCTCCAAAAAAGAGGGGGAGCCGGACGACTCGTTAGTCGATAGCACATGTCCGACGGCGGTCGGCTCCCCCTCTTTTTTGGAGAGGGGGCCGGGGGGTGAGGTGCCCACGCTGGCTTCGCCGGTCTCAGCCGCGTGCTTGGCATCGTCCTCCGCCTGCGCGGCCTCTTTCGGGTTAGGCTCGCCGTCCTTGGTAAAGAACGAGTACAGCACCGGCAGCACCACCAGCGTGAGCAGCGTAGCCGAAATCAGCCCCCCAATCACCACCGTGGCCAGCGGCTTTTGCACCTCCGCGCCCGCCGAAGTGCTCAGCGCCATTGGCAAAAAGCCCAGCGAGGCCACGCTGGCCGTGAGAATCACGGGCCGAAACCGCTCCTCGGTGGCGCGCAGCACGCGCTCGCGCACGCTGCGCACGCCTTCGAACGCCAGCTCGTTGAGGCTGGCCAGCAGCACGATGCCATTGAGCACGGCCACCCCGAAGAGGGCGATGAAGCCCACGCCAGCCGAGATACTAAACGGCATCCCACGCAGCCACAGCGCCACGATGCCGCCGATGGTGGCCAGCGGCACGCCCGTGAAAATGAGCAGCGCCTGCTTCACCGACCGAAACGAGAGGTAGAGCAGCATAAAAATCAAGACCAGCGACACCGGCACGGCCACCGCCAGCCGCTTTTTGGCCTGCACCAGGTTCTCAAACTGCCCGCCGTAGCTGAGCGTGTAGCCCTCGGGCAGCTTGAGGCGGGCAGTCAGCAGGGGCTGAATCTCCTGCACCAGACTCTGCACGTCGCGCCCGCGCACGTTGATGCCGATGTTGATGCGGCGGCGGGCATCGTCGCGCGAGACCTGGATGGGCGCGTTGTGATACGCCACGGTAGCCACCTCGTCGAGCGGGATTTTTTGGCCGCTGGGCGCGTCCACGTACAGGTTTTGCAAATTTGCCAGGCCCTCGCGGTGGGTGCTGTCGAGGCGCACCACCAGGTCGTAGCGGCGCTCGCCCTCGTACACCTGGCCCGCCACGTCGCCCGCGAACGACGAGCGCAGCAGCGTATTCAAGTCGCTTACCTTGAGGCCGTATTGGGCCAGCTTCTGGCGGTCGTAGCGCACGCGCAGCTGCGGCAGGGCCGCAATTTGCTCTACCTTAAGGTCGCCCACGCCGGCCAGCGGCCGGATGAGGGCGGCGGCCTCGTTGGCCTTCTCGTACAAAATGCCCAAGTCGTCGCCGTAAATCTTAATGCTCACGTCGGACTTCACGCCCGAAATCAGCTCGTTGAACCGCATCTGGATGGGCTGCTGAAACTCCATGCTCACGCCGGGCACGCCGGC
>JAKONR010000485.1 GCA_022701825.1 Hymenobacteraceae bacterium
CCGCTACGGCCAAAACCAGCGTTTTGGGGTCTTGCTGGCCGGCTCGTACCAGGCCCAGACGCGCGGCTCGGACGGCTATTTCTACGAAACGGGCATCACGCAGGACAACTACCCCGTGCTGCGCACCTTGCACGTGCAGCAGTACTCGACCCGCCAGGAGCGCCTGGGGCTGAATGCCAAGCTCGACTACCGCCTCGACAGCCGCAACACGCTGCGCTTCTATGGCGTGTACTTGCAGCTCGATGAGGCCCAGGCCCGCTTCGAAACCGACACCACTTACAAGGGCAACGCCCGCCCCGACGTAGACCGCCGCCTGCGCTCGCGCCTGCAGCGCCAGGGCATCGCTAATGGCACGTTGCAGGGCGAGCACCAGCTCACCGATAAGCTGTCGGCCAGCTGGTCGCTGGTGTACTCGCGGGCCACCAATGACGTGCCCGACGTGGCCGAGCAGGACCTCAAGCTGACTTCGGCCGGCAACCGCTACCAGGACGTGAGCCGCATCTGGCTCGACAACCAGGACCAGGATAAGGCGCTCTACCTCAATCTAAAATATAACCTGGCCGAAGGGCTGGAGCTGGGCGTGGGCGGCCTCTACCGCGACAAAGACCGCACCAACCGCTACCTCAGCTACACGCTGCGCGCCTCGGGCCAGACGGCGGTGAACGAGCAGGACATCAACTCGGAAACCTACACCGTGTTCAACCCGCAGGGCATCTACGTGGGCAACAACAACTACACCGCCACCGAGAAAATCGCGGCCGGCTACGGCCAGCTGCGCCTGGTGCGCGGGGCCTGGGAAATCCTGGGCGGCCTGCGCTTCGAGCACACCAACCAGCAGTACGTCACGAGCCTGGCCAATACCCAGCCGGCCTACAAGGGCCGGCAGCTGTACCCCGACTACCTGCCCAGCCTGCACCTGCGCTACGCGCTCTCGCCGCGCCAAAACCTACGCGCCTCGTACTTCGCCAGCATCAGCCGGCCCAGCTTTTTTGAGCTGACGCCCCACAACAACGCGGGCAGCGTGAGCGAAAGCAACGTGTACCCCGAGGCCGGCAACCCCTATTTGCTGCGTACGCAAGCCCAAAACCTGGATTTGCGCTACGAATTCTTCGGGGCCGGCAACGACCAGGTGATGATAGGCGCGTTTTACAAAAACATCAAAAACCCCATCGAGTACGCCCTCACCAACCCGCTGCAATACGACCCGGCCACCGGCCAGGTGCGGCCGGCCGCCAACACGACGGCCGTGGTGTACCAGCCCATCAACGCGGGCACGGCTAAAAACTACGGCTTCGAGTGGGTGGGCGTCAAGTTTTTCGGGCCAATTGGGCTGTCGACCAACTACACCTTCACGGTGTCGGAAATCACGACCCTGAAAGCCCGCAACGCCACGGCCGGCGACGCCAGCCTGAGCGTGGCCCAAAAGCGCTCGCTGCAAGGCCAGTCCAGGCACGTGGCCAACGCCTCGCTGCTCTACAAAAGCCCCGCGCTGGGCCTCGATGTGCAGCTGGCCTACGTGTACACGGGGGCGCGCATCGTGCAGGTGGGCCAGTTTCTGGGCCTCGACTACTGGCAGCGGGCGCAGTCGCAGCTCGACTTTTCGGCCGAGAAGCGCCTCACCCGCGCCGACCAGCGCCTGGGCCTAACGGCCTACGTGAAGGTGCAAAACCTGCTCAATACGCCCTACCAAGTCGATATTTTGGCCCCCGGCGCGCCGGCCACGGCGGGCAGCCCGGCTGCGTCGGCCTTTCCTTTCCAGGACCGCGCCGACCGGGTTTCGGTGGTGAATCAAACTTATAAAGCCTACTACCTGGCGGGCCTGCGCTTTCGCTTCTAATCAGCTACTAATATGCGCGTTACTTCATTAGCTACCGCCGCTGCGTTCCTGCTGGGCGGGGCGCTGCTCGCCTCGTGCGAGGAAATAATTGACATTGCCGCGCCCGTGCAAACGGTGGGGCAGGCGTTTAGCGGCGACACGCTACGCAGCCCCATCAAGGGCACCATTGCGGGGCGCACGGCCCCGTACTACATGATTTCGGACGTGACCGTGAACGACGGCGACACGCTACTGATTCAGGCGGGCGTGAAGATTTTGGTGATTGGCAAGCCCAAATCGCCCGGCACGTTTGGGCAGGCCAGCAACAACCCCAGCTTTATCGTGAACGGCACGCTGCTGAGCCTCGGCACCAAAACCCAGCCGGTGGTGCTGACCGTGGCCGACAACCTAAAAGGCGACCCCACGCTGGTGCAGGACGTGGCCACCGACCCCGCTTTCAAGGGCTACTGGGGCGGTATTAATGCCGACGGGGCCTCGCTGCTGGTGCTGCGCTGGACGGATATTGGCTACGTGGGCGGCCCCTACGGCGCCAACGCGCCCACCGGCTACGCGGCCGGCGACCCAAAAATCGGGGTGTCGATGCTGGCCAAAAAGGCCACCGCCGTGTGCGTGCTGGAGGACAGCTACCTGCACGGCAGCGTCGATGACATGGTGCGCCTGCAAGGCTGCAGGTTCAGCGTGATGCGCAACCGGTTCGAAAAAACCGGCAAAACCGGCGGCGAGGGCCTCAACCTGAAAGCCGGCTGCGTAGGCGACGTGGCCTACAACACCTTCGTGGGCGCGGCTACCAACGGCTCCAAAGTGGCTTCGGTGGCCGCCTCGGCCGTGCAAAGCAACGTGGCGACCTTCAACAATACCTACCTCAACTGCGGCTACCGCCAGACGAAGTCGGGCCGTGGCGGCTCCATCAACTACGAGGTGCAGGCGGCCGGCAAAATTTATAACAACTTGATTGTGAACTGCCGCTTTGGCCTGCGCCTGCGCGCCGACTCGCCGCCCGACGTGGCTAATATCCAGTACGACAACCAATACTACTACGGCGGCACGAGCTACCAGGTAGCCGAGTTCAACGCCGCCACAGCCGGCACCGTCACGGCTTCTAAGCCCGGCGACACGCGCGGCACCGCCGGAGACAACGACCCTAAATTCGTGTCGGCCGACCTGATGACCACTGCCGGCACCACCGCCGCCCCCAACACGGCCATTCAGTGGGCCAATTTCCTGAACCCGACCACCAACCTGCGCCTGCAAGGCAGCTCGCCGGCCCTGGGCAAAGGCACTACCGCCTTCACGCCCCTCAATGCGGTGAGCAGCCTTCGCGTGCGCGGCATGTTTACGCCCACCAGCACCGCGCCGGGCGCCGATGCCGGCGCGTATCAGTCGGGCAACGTGGGCAACCAGCAGTAGTAGCGCGACCTTTCCAGTTCGCGCTACGTCGCTGCTCGCACAAAACAGTATTATAGCAACGTAACCCATGCCTCTTTCTCCTCTGCGCCCCGCCGCTGCCCTGCTTCTGAGCGCCGCCGCGCTGCTGCCCGCCGGCTGCCAGCACGCCGCCCAGGCCACTGGCGGCACGCCGGCCGCCACCCTCGCCGCCGATGGCACGAATAGCGGCCCCGGCGTGGTGCGGCCCGTGGTGGTGACCCAGCCCGTGCGCTACGACACCGACGACCCCGCCATCTGGGTGAATGCCCAAAACCCGGCCCAGAGCCTGGTTATCGGCACCGATAAAGACTCGGACGGCGGCTTGTACGTGTTTGACTTACAGGGTAAAGAGGTGCCGGACAAAACCGTGCACGGCCTGAAACGGCCCAACAACGTGGACCTGGCCTACGGCCTGAAGCTGGGTGGGCAGCCCACCGATTTTGCCCTCGTGACCGAGCGCGAAACCGGCAAGCTGCGCGCCTTCTGCCTGCCCGACATGCAGCCCCTCGACCACGGCAACCTCAATGTATTCGCGGGCGCGCCGGCCGAGCAGCGGATGCCGATGGGCGTGGCCATCTACACCCGGCCCGCCGACGGGGCCATGTTTGCCGTGGTGGGCCGCAAAACCGGCCCCAATGAAGGGTATTTGGCCCAGTACCGGCTGGCCGACGATGGCAGCGGCCAGCTCACCATGACGCCGGTGCGCACCTTCGGCACCTGGAGCGGCAAGAAGGAAATCGAGTCCATCGCGGTCGATAACGAGCTGGGTTTCATCTACTACTCCGACGAGGGCGTGGGCGTGCGCAAGTACTACGCCGACCCCGAAAAGGGCAACGCTGAACTGGCGCTGTTTGCCAAAACCGGCTTTGCCGAAGACCACGAGGGCATTTCCATCTACAAAACCGGCCCCCAAACGGGCTACATTCTGGTGTCGGACCAAGGGGCGAGCAAGTTCCGCTTCTTCCCCCGCCAGGGTACCGCCGCCGACCCCAACGCCTACCCCGAGCTGAAGGCTGTGCCCGTGGCCGCCCACTTCAGCGATGGCTCCGACGTGACCAACGTGCCGCTCAACGCGCAGTTTCCGCACGGCCTGTTCGTGGCCATGTCCGACAACCGCACCTTCCATTATTACCGCTGGGAAGATATGCTGGGCCAGGGCGTGAAGGCGGTGGAATAGCCGGGTGCCAGCTGAGGCCCGCGCGTGGCTTAGGCAGCAAAAAGGGCTCTCAGCTGCTGCTGAAAGCCCTTTTTGCTTGCTGAGAAGTTTCCGCCGCTTGGGGCGCAGAAGCAGATTATTTCACGTCCACTACCTCTACCTCGAAGCGCAGCACCGCGTTGGCCGGAATGGTGGTGCCGGAGCCGCTGGGGCCGTAGGCCAGCGCCGAGGGGATAATCAGGATGGCTTTTTCGCCTTTGCGCATCAGGGCAATGCCCTCGTCCCAGCCCTTGATAACCGAGCCGCTGCCCAGTAAGAAGCTGAACGGCGTGTTGTTGCGCAGCGAGGTGGCATCGAATACGGTGCCGTCCATCAGCCGGCCGGTATAGAGCACCGACACGGTTTTGCCGGCCGTGGCCTGGGTGCCGCTGGAGTTGGCCGTGACCGGTACGTAGTACAGGCCCGAAGTCTGCTTTTGGGCCGTGGTGATGGAGGCGCTGGTCAGGTACGCGGTGATGATGGCATCGTCGGTGGCGGCAAAGTTGAAGTCAACTACTTCTACCTCGAAGCGCACCACGGTATTGGGCGGCACCACGGTGCCGTTTTGGCCGGTGGTGCCGCCCCCGCCATAGGCCAGGCCCGACGGAATGAGCAGCGTGGCCTTGTCGCCGAGGTGCATCAGCAAAATGCCCTCCTGCAAGCCGTAGAGCACGTTGGACTTGCCGAGCACGAAGCTGGCGGGCGTGTTATTGCGCAGCGAGGTGGCGTCGAACACGGTGCCATCGAGCAGCGTGGCCGTGTAGCGAATCGAAATATTGGTGCCGACCGTGGCCAGCTTGGCATTGGCGTTGGTAGTGGTCGGGATGAAATACAGCCCCGAAGGCTGCTTTTGGGCCGTAGTAATGGCTTTGTCGGCCAGATACTTCGTGATAATGGCGTCGTCGATGGGCGCGTAGTCAATGGGCGCCTCATCTTTCGAGCAGGCGGTGGTGAGCAGGCCGGCGGTGGCAAGCAGCAGGAAAAGAAGGCGAAAACGAGTCGCGGCGAAAAAGGATTTCATAGGCTATTTTTTGTAAAAATAAGGCCACAAATTCTATTCCGGCGCGTCCGGCGGCCCCTACGGCTCCGTCACGAACGCGGGCAGCCCGAGCTTGCTGCGCCGCCCGCCCAGCTTCAGACCATCGTCGACGTAGCGGCAGGCCGCGCCGGCGGCATTGGGGCTTTCGAGCACGCCCAAGAAGGAATTGTCTTCGCGGGCCACGTAAATCTTGCCATCGGGTCCACGCTGCAAGGCCCCAATTTTATGGTTGGTCGAGCGGCCGACCAGCGTGGCCGTTTTGGTTTTGAGGTCAAACTGCCACACCTGGCTTTCGGGGCTGGCGGTGGGCGTTTTGATGGTGCTGTTGCCGTTGCAGGTGCCGTAGAGCTTGCGGCCATCGGGTGAAAACTCGACGCCGTAGGCCTCGGCGTAAGGCCCGAAGCTGCGGGCGTTGCTCACCTTACCGGTCTGACGGTCAAAATCGTAGACCTCAAACTTGTTGCTGTCGCGCCAGATGGCGGCGGCCAGCTTGGTGCCATCGGGCGAAAACTTGAGCGCCCCGATGGCGTTGCGGCCGGGGCCGGCGTTCATCGCGCCCACATTGCTCATCACGGGTTTGGCGGCCACGCCCTCGGCCGTCACGAGGTAGGCCACGAAGGCGTTGGAGTTCCAGCGGTGGGCCACTACCCACACGTCGCGGCCGTTGGGGTGGCGCACGGCGGCGAGCTTTTCGGCCACCGGCGTCACGAGCAGCAGGTTGGCGCGGGGCACGTCGCCGAGGCCGTCGGCGCGGGTCATGTCCACCACCGAGTAGCGCAGGCCGTCGGGCGCGCCCTGCGGGGCTACCGTGAAGATATAGAAGATGTTGCCCGACCCAGGGTCGGGCACGATGAGGGCCGACTGCGTGCTGCTGCCGCTGCCCATGAGGCGGCGGCCGCCCGGCATGGGCTCGTGCAGGCGGTTCCACACGGTTTGGCCATCGGTGTAGAAGAGCAGCTCGCCGCGCTTGGTGGTGGCCGTGGCGCAGCCCTCGTAGGTGGTCATAGCCCCGTCGAGCAGCGGGGTAGGGGCGCCGCTGCTAAAATCGAGCCCCGCCTGGCGGCCAAAATACCACTTGTCGGTAGGGCGCTGGGCGAAGGCGAGGTGGGGCAGGGCAAGGACAGCGAGCAGCAAAAGCAACGGCCGGAACATGGGCAGCAGGAGAATAGGTACGGCCGGCTTAAACGAAAAAACCGTGCCGGACGGCCAGAGGCAATAGTAGCGCGAACCACAAACTTCACACAGTTGTGCCGCTCGCCTATCGGTCGTTTCGTACCTTTGCGCTCACTTATGCCCCATTTCCTTTCTCCTATTTTCAAGCTTACTCCACCCTGAGTACTGGCCAAAAACCCGTCTGCCGCCGCTTCTTGCCCGAAGCGTGCGGCTTTTCTTTTGCCTTTACCTCAGCTTTTTATGTTTTCGCTCCAAGCGTATTTTTCGCAGTACAAGTTCAACGTTAAAAATGAAATACTGGCCGGCCTGACTACGGCGCTGGCCCTGGTGCCCGAAGTGGTAGCGTTTGCGCTGCTGGCCCACATCAGCCCGCTGGTGGGCATTGGGTCGGCGTTCGTGATTTGCCTTATTACCAGCGTGCTGGGCGGGCGGCCGGGCATGATATCGGGCGCGGCCGGCTCGGTGGCCGTGGTTATTGTGGCCTTGGTGGCGCAGTATGGCCTGGAATACCTGTTCGTGGCCGTGGCCCTGATGGGCCTTATCCAGATTGGCGTGGGGCTGCTGCGCTGGGGCAAGTTTATCCGGCTGGTGCCGCAGCCGGTGGTGTATGGCTTTGTCAACGGGCTGGCCATCATCATCTTCATGGCCCAGCTAGAGCAGTTCAAAACCCGTGGCGCGGGCGGCGCCGAACAGTGGCTCACGGGCACGCCGCTGCTGCTGATGGTGGGGCTGGTGGCCCTCACGATGGCTTTGGTGTACGTCACGCCCAAGGTCACGAAGGCCGTGCCGGGCTCGCTGGTGGCCATCGTGGTGGTGTCGGCGCTGGTGATAGGGGCCGGGCTGCCGACCAAGTCGGTGGGCGACATTGCCTCCATCGCGGGCGGGCTGCCGGTGCCGCACCTGCCGCAAGTGCCGCTGAGCTGGGCCACGCTGGTAGTCGTTTTTCCCTACGCCCTCATTATGGCCCTGGTGGCCCTCACCGAAAGCCTGCTGACCCTGACCGTGGTAGACGAAGTGACTGACAGCCGCGGCCGCAGCAACCAAGACTGCGTGGCCCAGGGCCTGGCCAACGTGGCCTCGGGCCTGACGGGCGGCATGGGCGGCTGCGCCATGATAGGCCAGACGATGGTAAACCTCGAATCGCGCGGCCGCGGGCGGCTTTCGGGCGTGGTGGCGGCTGGGGCGCTGGCGCTGTTTGTGGTGGCCGGCTCGGGGCTGATAGAGCGGCTGCCGCTGGCGGCGCTGGTGGGCGTAATGTTTATGGTCGTTATCGCCACCTTCGAGTGGGCCAGCCTGCGCATTTTGCGCCGCATGCCGCGCCTCGATGTGGCCGTGATGCTGCTCGTGACCGCCATCACGGCCATCTCCCAAAACCTGGCGCTGGCCGTGCTGCTCGGCGTGGTGGTGTCGGCGCTGGCCTTTGCCTGGGAGAATGCCACGCGTATTCGGGCCCGCCACTGCGTTGATAACCAGGGCGTGAAGCACTACGAGCTGTACGGCCCGCTGTTTTTTGGGTCGGTGCCGGCCTTCACCGAAAAGTTTGACGTGGCCACCGACCCCGCCGAGGTCGTCATCGACTTTCGCGACAGCCGCGTGGCCGATATGTCGGCCCTCGACGCCCTGCACAAGCTGACGGAGCGCTACCAGCGCGCCGGCAAAACCCTGCACCTGCGTCACCTCAGCCCCGATTGCCGCGTTTTGCTCGGCAACGCGGGCGCGCTGGTCGAGGTCAATATTCTGGAAGACCCGACTTACCGCGTGGCGGGCGTGTAGCGGAAGCTTCAGCTTGCGGTACTACGGCCCCGGCACGTGGTGCTGCTCAAAGTAGGCGTAGCCCGGTGCCAGCTCGCGCCAAAAAGCCGCGTGCGGGCTATCGGCCCGGCGGGCCAGCTGCTCGGTGGTGAGGGCAAAGGGGAAAAGGTGAACTTCAAGGCGAGCCTGCCCGGCGGCCCGCGCCGCTACGGCCAGCAGGTACACCTCCTCGATGCCGGCATCGGTGAGGGGCAGGCAGCCTTCGGTAACGTTGGAGCCGTGGATGAAGATGTCGCCGCCAGGGTCGGCCGGGCCGGTGGCCAGCACGTCGGCCGCCGTGGGGTAGTCGAGGCCCAGCGACAGGTGGTAGGCGCTGGCCGGGTTGAAGCGGTCGATGCGGTAAAAGCCTTCGGGCACCTGCTCATCGCCGGCGCGGCGCTTGGGGCCGAGCGTGCCCGAAGTGGCGGCCAGCGGGTAGCCTTGCAGCAGCCGAAAGGCCGCGTCGCCCTGGTTGCGGGCCCATACCTCCAGGGTGCGGCTGGTTTTGAGGAGCCGAAAAAATACCTCCAGCCGGGCCGGGTCGAGGCCTTGCGCCCGCAGGCGGGCCACCAGCGTGGACCAGCAGCGGGCGCGGGCGGCCCGCACGCGGGCGTAGGCCAACTGCTGCTGCCAGAAATCGGGCGCAGTGGGCGGTATTTGGGCAGCGGCGGTTTGGGCCAATAGGCCGAGGGCGAGTAGAAAAAGAAAGCGCAAGCTTAACGTAGAAAAGAAGTGGCCAACGAGCAGCTTAGCAACGGCGACCTGGCCCGGCGTAGTATGGGCCCGGGGGAAGCAGTGGCGGCCTAGGTCGCGTTTTACCCGTATGCCTGCGCTCAATCTCGACCGCCTTTGCCCTGTATGAAGCCCGCTGCCCTGCTCGATTTTCTTGCCGACCTCGCCCGCCACAATGAGCGCGACTGGTTTCAGGCCCAAAAGGCCACCTACGACCAGCTTCGGCTCGACTTCGAAGCCGACGTGGCCTACTGGCTGCGCGAGCTGGTGCAGGACGAGCCCGCCCTGGCCGGCCTCGACCCCAAAAAGTGCGTTTTCCGCATCTACCGCGACGTGCGCTTTTCGAAGGTGAAAGTGCCCTACAAAACGCACTTCTCGGCCTACTTCGCCGCCGGCGGCAAGCACGCCGACGCGCCCGGCCGCTACGTTCAAATCGGGCCCAACGGCCAGACGCTGGTGGCCGGCGGCCTCTACGAGCCTACCAAGGAGCAGCTGGCGGCCATCCGGCAAGAGATTGATTACCAGGCGGCTGATTTGCACGCGCTGCTGGCCGCGCCCGAGGCGCGGCAGTTCTTTCCGCAGGGCTTGCAGGGCGAGCAGCTCAAGAAGATGCCGCCCGGCTACGAAGCCACCCACCCCGAAGCCGCGTGGCTACGCCACAAAAGCTTTCTGCTGACGCACGAGCTGCCCGATGCCGCCGTGCGCAAGCTCACGCCCGAGGCGTTGCGGGCGCACGTGCTGGCGGCGCTGCGAGCGCTGGGGCCGTTTGGCGAGTGGCTGAAGGCGGCCACGGCCGCTGCCGGGTAGCTACTGCGGCGTGAGCACGGCCTGCTCGTGGCCGGCGCGGTAAAGCTCGCTCACCTTTTTGGGGCCGCTTTCGGCGTTCACGATGTTCATCTGGTCGGAAAACAGGTCGAGCATGACGGTATTGCGCAGCCAGATGGCCGGCGCGGCGCGGGGCAGCTTGGCCTTGGCGTAGAGCCAGTAGGCGTCTTTTTCGGGCTGCATACCCACAAATTGCAGCGCGAGGGCCTGGCGCGGCTGGCGGGCCGAAGCGGCGGGCAGCGCCAGCGCCAGGTGCTCGCGCAGGTAGGCGGCGGCCAGGGCCTGGGCGCGCGGGTCTTGCAGGCTCAGGTGCTGCGGCTGGCCCTGCGAAAGCGCGTTTTCGAGGTCGTCGGTAAAGACTTTGAGCGCCAGCTCTACCTGCTGCTGCCGGGGGTTGAGGCGTAGCTCCAGGATGCTGGAGTGGTAGGTGTGGCGGGCCAGCGCCAGCAGCGGCAGCCCAAGGAGCAAGGCAAAAAGACGACGCATAAGACGAAAAAAGAGCGCGACTCTTGGCGAATCGCGCTCCCTAAAGTTACAAAAAGGGGCAGCCAGCGGCTAGAAAAACTTAGCGACTTGCTTCACCACGATAACGTAAAACATAAGGGCCAAAATCAGCATCGTGCCGATTTGCTGGGCAGTTTCCAGAAACTTGTCCGACGGCTTGCGGCGCACAATCATCTCGTAGAGCAAAAATAGTACATGGCCGCCGTCGAGCGCCGGAATGGGCAGCAGGTTCATCAAGGCCAGCACCATGCTGAGCGTGCCCACCAGCGTCCAGAAGTGAGGCCAGTTCCAGGTGCCCCCGAACTGCTGCGCAATTTCGACTGGGCCACCCAGGTTTTTGGAAGCGGAAATCTCCCCGCGCACCATTTTAGTGAGCGCTTTTGCCTGCATCGTGATAACGCCGAAGGCCCCCTTGGTGCCAGGCGCTACCGACTCGGTGAGCGTGTAAAAGCGCTGCTTGCGGGGTAGCAAGGGCTTGTATTCAAAGCCGATGTGTCCTTGTTCATCCACATTCACAGGCAAAGCTAGTGTTTGGCCCTGGCGGCTCACTGTTAGCTGCGCTTGCTTATTGGCCTGAGTTTTCAGGGCGGCCTGAAAGTCGTTGAAAAAAGGGACGGCTTGGCCGTTGACCGCCGTTATCTGGTCACCAGTTTGCAGGCCGGCTTTAGCGGCGGGCGAGCCGCTGACAACGCGCCCCACGGCAAATGGCTCGCGGGGCTGCACGAAGCGGGCATCGGGCTCACTGCTGGCCCGGTCGATAAAATTAGCCGGCACGTTTACGTCAACTAGCTGGCCCGCCCGCTCTACGGTGAAGTAGGAGTGCGAACCCAGTAGAACGTCCGGGTTATAGACATCCTCAAAAATATCAAAGGGCCGGCCGTTGATTTTAACGATTTTATCGCCGGCCTGAAAGCCTATTTCGCGGCCCAATTTGCTGGGCGCAATGCCGTAGCGCACCTCTTTCGTGGGCAAGTATTCTTCGCCGTACTTAAAGGTGAGGGCCGTGAAAATGACGATGCCCGTAATTACGTTCATAATGATGCCGCCCAGCATCACGAGCAGGCGCTGCCAGGCCGGCTTGCTCCGAAACTCGTCGGGCTGCGGCGGGCCGGCCAGGGCGTCGGCGTCCTGCGTTTCATCGACCATGCCGTGGATGGCCACGTAGCCGCCCAGGGGAAACCAGCCAATGCCATACTCGGTTTCGCCTACTTTCTTCTTTAGAAGACTGAAATTGAGAACATTGGGGAGTGGGAAGAGGAAGTCAAAAAAGATGTAAAACTTCGTGACTTTAATCTTAAAAAGCTT
>JAKONR010000525.1 GCA_022701825.1 Hymenobacteraceae bacterium
ATGGCGCGGGCCTCCTCAATGCGGCCGGCTTTGGCCAGGCGGAAAATGGCCACCGTTTCGCGCGGGAAGGCGCAGACTAGGCCGGCCACCCAGCCGTGGGCGCCCATCAGCAGGGCTTCGAGGGCCAGGGTATCGACGCCGCCCAGGATGTGCAGGCGGTCGCCGTAGCGGGTGGCCATGCGCGTCACGTTCGAGATGTCGCGGGTCGATTCTTTCACCGCCTCGATGTTGGGGCAGGCGTCGAGCAGCTCGTCAAACATCTCCAACGTAACCAGCGTCTTATAGTCGACCGGGTTGTTGTAAATCATGATGGGCAGCGGGGTGCTCTGGGCCACCGCCGTGAAGTAGGCCACCGTTTCGCGGTGGTCGGTGGGGTAGCGCATGGCCGGCAGCAGCATCAGGCCCGCCGCGCCGATTTCCTGGGCTTCCTGGGCGCGCAAAATGGCTTCCTGGGTCGAGCCCTCGGCGATGTTGAGCACCACGGGCACGCGGCCCGCCACGTACTCGATGGTGCGGCGCGTGAGGTCCTGCTTCTCAGCCGTGCTCAGCACGCTCGACTCGCCGAGCGTGCCGCCCAGGATGATGCCATCGACGCCGGCGTCCAGCTGGGCGTCCACGTTCAGGAAGAAGGTGTCGAAATCCAGGCTGCCATCCTGGTGAAATTTGGTCGTGAGGGCAGGAAATACGCCGTTCCAGTTAATCATAAGGGGAGTTGCTTATGGGGCAAAAGTATTGGGCCCTCGCCACGAAATCCCATACCGGATTAATGAGTACTGGTACTATATTGATGGATAATTTCTGCGCCCGGCGTTACTTGCTTAATATAGTATCGTTATGAAGGTAATTCGAGCAGCTGATGCGGCCCGACGCGCTGCGCTGCCTCAACGTGGCCGACCAGCTGTGCAACCTCAGCGAGTGCGAGGTTAAGCGCATGAAGCAGGTGCTCAGCTTCTTAAGCGCGCACAGCCACCGCGCCATCGCGCTGGAAGAAGTGGCGGCCGTGGCCAACATGAGCCGCGAGGCATTCTGCCGCTTCTTTAAGGAGCGCACCCGCAAAACCTACGTGCGCTACCTCAACGAGCTGCGCCTCACCAACGCCTGCCAGCTACTGCTGCACACCAACAAAACCGTGGCCAGCGTGGCCTACGCCTGCGGCTTCGCCAACCTGTCGCACTTCAACCGATTGGTTTTCAGTATTATCGGCAAGGCCCCGCGCGGCTACCGGCGCGCTATTGCCGGCTCACAAGTCGCCCAGCCGCCGTCCGGCTTGCCGGCCCAATAGCGGGTGCTTGGCCTGCCCGATTTTCTGCGAAGCGTAAATGCCGTGGTGCCCCGAAAACAGGTAGGCCACCACGCAGGCCAGCCCCAGGTACACGCCCGCGTGCGCGCCAAACAGCTCCAGGCCCATGAGCAGGCAGGCCAGGGGCGTGTTGGCCGCGCCCGCAAACACGCCTACAAAGCCCATGCCCGCCAGCAGCGCCACCGGCAGCGGCAGCCACCCCGCCAGCGCCGAGCCCAGCGCCGCCCCGATAAAAAACAGCGGCGTAACCTCGCCGCCCTTGAAGCCCGCCCCCAGCGTAAGGGCCGTGAGCAGTAGCTTAAAAACAAAATCCTGCCCCGCGAGCTGGTGCCGAAAAGCTTCCTCGATGACCGGCACGCCCAGGCCCGCGTAACGCAGGGTGCCCAGGCCCCACATGGCCAGCGCCACCAGCGCGCCGCCCACCACCGGCCGCAGCGGCGGGTAGCTGATGCGCTTGAACTGCGCGGTAAACCAGTGCGTGAGCCCGGCAAACGCCCGTGCCGCCAGCCCAAACAGCGCCCCCGCCAGCAGCGTAGCGCCCAGCCCGGCGGCCGTGAGCGGCACCGCCGCCAGCTCGGGATAGTGCGTGTGGCCCACGCCCCAGGCCCGCGTGACGACATCGGCCACCACGGCCGCCAAAAAGCTGGGCAAAATGGCCTCGTAGCGCACGCTGCCCAGCAAAAAAACTTCGAGCCCAAATACCGCGCCCGCCAGCGGCGTGCCAAATACCGAGGCAAATCCCGCGCTCATGCCCGCGATGAGCAGCAGCCGGCGCTCGCGCCGGGGCAGCCAGCGGGCGAGCTGGTCGGCCAGCGCGCCGCCCATTTGTACGGCGGTGCCCTCGCGGCCGGCCGAGCCGCCGAGCAGGTGCGTGAGCAGCGTGCCGCCCAGCACCAGCGGCACCAGCCGCAGCGGAATGGTAGCGCTGGGCGCGTGTATCTCATCCAGAATCAGGTTGTTGCCCTTCACCACGCGGGTGCCCAAATAGTGGTAGGCCAGGCCCACCAGCAGGCCGCCCACGGGCAGCAGCGCCAGCGCCCAGGCGTGGGCCTCGCGCCAGCGCGTCACCCACTCCAGCGCCACCAAAAAGCCCGCCGAGGCCGTGCCGGCCAGCGCGCCCACCAAGCTCGCCAGCAGCAGCCAGCGCCCCAAAAACACGGTAGCGGGTGCCAGCGGCCGCCGCCGAACGGAAAAGAAAGGAAGAAATACAGCCACGGCGCGAAGTAACGCGCCAAGGCGCGGGCGGTGCGGGCCTGGGCCGGGCTTTGGCCGCCCGCGCCCTGGCGCCATAGCCCCAAAAGCCGGCCTCGGGCACCGGCTGCCCGCGCCCAGCCGGCGCGGGCAGCCGCTACGCGGGGGCCTTGAACCGCCGCAGCCGCAGCGAGTTGGTGAGCACCGATACCGAACTCAGGGCCATGGCCCCGGCCGCCAGCATGGGCGAGAGCAGCCAGCCGGTGGCCGGGTACAGCAGGCCGGCCGCAATGGGGATGCCGATGACGTTGTAAATGAAGGCAAAAAGCAGGTTCTGGCGAATGGTGCGCATGGTTTGGCGCGAGAGGGCCAGGGCCGTAGCCACCCCGTGCAGGTCGGCCCGCAGCAGGGTGATGCCGGCGGCGGCCAGGGCCACGTCGGTGCCGGTGCCCATGGCGAGGCCCACGTCGGCCAGGGCTAGGGCGGGGGCGTCGTTTACGCCGTCGCCCACTACGGCTACGGTGCGGCCCTGGGCGCGCAGCTCCCGCACTTTGGCGGCTTTGTCCTGGGGCAAAACCTCGGCAAAGTATTGGTCGATGCCGGCTTGCCGCGCCACGGCGGCGGCCGTGTGCGCATTGTCGCCCGTTAGCATTATTACGGTAAAGCCGTGCTTTTTTAGCTGGCTGATGGCAGCGGCCGAAGTTGGACGCACCTCATCGGCCAGGCCGAGCACGGCGGCCACCTCGCCATCGATAGCGGCGTAGAGCACCGTGCGGGCCTGCGCCAGCAGCTGCGTGGCCAGCTGCCGCGCCTCGGCGGGCAGGGCCAGGCCGGCTTCGCGCAGCAGGCGCTCGTTGCCGATGAGCACGGCCTGGCCCTGCACGGTGGCCGCCGCGCCCTGGCCGGGCACCGACCGGAAGCCGGTGGCCGGCACTGGGGCCGCGTTTTGGCCTTCGGCGTAGCGCACCACGGCGGCGGCCAGTGGGTGTTCGCTCTGGCGCTCCACGGCGGCCAGCAGCGGCAGCAGGTCGGCGGCCTGGTAGCCAAAAAGGGGCCGCAGGTCGGTAAGGGCCGGTACGCCCTGGGTGATGGTGCCGGTCTTATCCAGCAAAATCGTATCGACCTGGTAGGCTTTTTCCAGCGCCTCGGCATTGCGAATTAGAATGCCGTACTCGGCGCCTTTGCCGGTGCCCACCATAATGGCGGTGGGCGTGGCCAGCCCCAGCGCGCACGGGCAGGCAATTATCAGCACCGACACAAACGCCGTGAGCGCCAGCGGCAGCCGCGTGCCGGCCGGCCCCAGCACCAGCCAGCCCACCAGCGTGAGCAGCGCCAGCCCAATCACCACCGGCACGAACACACCGCTGACGCGGTCGGCCAGCCGCTGAATGGGGGCGCGGCTGCCCTGCGCGTCGCTCACGAGCTGCACTATCTGGGCCAGCACGGTGTCGCGCCCCACCTTGGTGACGCGGAAGCGGAAGGCCCCGGTTTTATTAATCGTGGCGCCAAAAACGGCGGCGCCCACGCTTTTTTCGACCGGCAGGCTCTCGCCGGTCAGCATACTTTCATCGAGGGTCGAAAAGCCCTCGACCAGCTCGCCATCGGTGGCGACTTTTTCGCCGGGGCGCACGGCCACGAGGTCGCCGGGGCGCAGGTCGGCCACGGGTACGTCGAGCTCGCGGCCATCGGGCTGCACGAGGCGGGCGGTTTTGGCTTGCAAGTTCAGCAGGGCTTTGAGGGCGGCGGTAGTTTGCTGCTTGGCACGGGCTTCCAGTACTTTGCCCAGCAAGATGAGGGCGATGATGGTGGCCGTGGTGTCGTAGTACACAGCCGGCAAAATGCCGTGCTGGCGCAAAAAGCCCGGCGCTAGCGTGGCCGCTAGGCTAAACAAAAACGCCGCGCCCGTGCCCACGGCCACTAGCGTATCCATGCTGGCCGTGCCGTGGCGCAGGCCCCGCCAGGCCGCCGCGTAAAACTCGCGCCCACCGTACAGCAGCACGGGCAGCGTGAGCACCAGCAGGCCATAGTTGAGCGCCGGCTCGGGCACGCGGTGCATGAGCGCGGGCCACAGCATCAGCATACTCAGCGGCATGATGAGGGCCGCCAGCCCCGCCGCCACCCAAAAGCGGCGTTTCAGGTGCTGGTAGGCCAGGGCGCGGCGGGTGTCCAGCTCCTCGTCGGTGGTTCCCAGCGGTTCGGTGGTGGCGGCTTGGGTGGCAGCAAGCGGCGCGGCGGCCTCGGCAACTTGGTAGCCGGCGGCCTCCACGGCGGCTTTTAGGCGGGCGCGGTCGGCGAGGCCAGGCGTGTAGGCTACGGTGGCTTTTTCGGTGGCCAGGTTTACCTGGGCGCTTTGCACGCCGGGCGTTTTTTTGAGGGCGCGCTCCACGAAGTTGGCGCAGGAGGCGCACGTCATGCCCTCGATGGCGAGGGTGGCCGTTTCGAGCGGGCCGGGCGCGGCTTCGGCCGCAGGCGTTAGAGTAGGCGTAAGAGGATGCATGGCAGAGGGCGCGGCAAACGTCAGCAGTTGCCCGGCGCAGCTACTATAACAGCTAACGGCCAGCAATAGACCGCGCCCAGTAGTACATAATTGCGGAGGGCGGCCCGTAACATTCCGGCCCTGGGGCTGCCTTGGCCCGCCTTAGAGCGGTTTTGGCTTGGGCGAACAATGGAGCCTTACTGCGGCACGCGGCAGCGCTCTATCTGGCGGGCGTGGTGGCGAAAGCGCAGCCAGCCAGTGCCCATAAACACCGCCGCCGCGCCCAGCGCCCCAAAGCCCAGCGCGTGGGCGCGGTGCGGCTCTAGCTGTAGCAGCGCCAGCCCAAAACCTACCAGCGCCAGGCTGGTGCGCACGTAAGTGAGCAGCGTGCGCTCGTTGGCGAGGCGGGTGCGGGCGGCAGCTAGCTGCTGCTGGTCGTAGGGCGGGGTAGGAGGGGCAGGCATGCGGCGCTACGCAAAAATCTTGACCTGCTCGCCCTTGTGCTTGCTACGCAGGTGCAGCCGGATGATTTGCTGAATGTCTTTATTATCAGCATACGGCTTCACGGCCTGCCGGAAATCGGCCAACTTGCGCGCCGTAAACGTCTCGTCGACGTAGCCGAAGCCCACGTAGCGGCCGTTTTCGACCACCACCAGCGACTTCTCGTCGGCCCGCCGGCCGGCCCCAATTACCACGAACGACTCGTGCTCGTAGGTGATGCTGTCGATGGCCTCGTCCACGCGCAGGTTGTAGGTTTCGGGCGGCTCCTGGCCCACGCAGGCGCCCTGGCAGCGGTGCACCTGGTAGTCGAAGCACGCGCCCTGCGTTTTGTAGAGGCCGCAGAGCTTTTGGCACAGGTTGTACTTGGCTACCTTGTGGTAGAGAAAGCCTT
>JAKONR010000542.1 GCA_022701825.1 Hymenobacteraceae bacterium
GAGGCGCTGTTTGTGGACGGCGTGAAGTACATCACGCTCGAAGACTACCCCAAGGCTTTGGACCGGCTGCTGAAAGCCTACGCCCTGAGCCCGAGCAACGCGGCCGTAAACTACAAGCTGGCCGAAGCTAACCTGCTGAGCGGCAACCTACGCGACGCCACCAACTACGCCCAGGCGGCCGTGCAGCTCGACCCCCAAAACGCCTACTACTACCTGCTGCTGGCCCAGACCCAGGCCAACCAAAAGCAATTTGATGCGGCCACCAACACCTACGCCACGCTGGTGCGCGAGGTGCCCGGTACGGGTAACTACCTATTTCAACTGGCCGACCTGTATCTGGCCCAGAACAAGCTGCCCGAGGCGCTGGCGACGCTCGAAAAAGCCCAGCAGCAATTCGGCGACCTCGACGAGATTTCCTTTAAAAAGCAGCAGATTTACCTTAAGCAGAACAACCTGCCGCTGGCGTTGAAAGAAGGTGAAAGCCTGATTGCGGCCAACCCCACCGAGCCGCGCTACGTGCTGGCCCAGGCCGAGATGTACGCTGCCAACAACCGCCTACCCGACGCCATCCGGGTGGCCGAGCAGGCCCTGCGCCTCGACCCCGGCAACGCCCAGGCCCACCTGATACTGGCCGAGGTATATCGCCAGCAAAAGCAGGAGCCCGAGTCGCAGCAGCAGCTGCGGCTGGCCTTCGACAACCCATCGCTCGACATCGACCAAGCGGTGCGGATACTGGTGGGCTATATCAAGCAACTGCCTGACCCCAAGGTGAATGCCGTGGCCCTCGACCTGGCCGCCGCTACCGTGCGCAGCCACCCCAAAGAGGCCAAAGCCTACAGCGTGGCCGGCGACGTGCAAACCCTGACCGGCAAGAAGCGCGAAGCCCGCGACACCTATTTGAAGGCCTTGCGCTACGATAACTCCAAGTACCAGCTCTGGCAGCAAGTGGTGCTGCTCGACGCCGAACTGAACCAAACCGATTCGCTGCTGGTGCACAGCGATAAAGCTTTAGAGCTGTTTCCGAACCAGGCGCAGTTGTGGTTTTTCAACGGGGTAGGGCATTCGCTCAAGCACCAGCCCAAGCAGGCGGTGGCCGCGCTGGAGCACGGCCGCAAGCTGGCCAGCGCCAACCTGGAATTGCAGGCGCAGTTTGACGTGCAATTGGGCGACGTTTATCACGAGCTGAAGGACTATGTGAAGTCGGACGCGGCCTACGATGCGGCGCTGGTGGCCGACCCCAATAACTACGGCGCGCTCAACAACTACAGCTACTACCTGAGTTTGCGCGGCGAGAAGCTGGAGAAGGCTAAGGAGATGTCGGGCCGCACCGTGAAGCAATTTCCCGACAACGATACCTACCTCGACACGTATGCGTGGGTGCTCTACAAGCTGAAGGACTACGCGGGTGCCCGCGAAAACCTGGAGCACGCCCTCAAAACCACCAAGGACGCCGCCGTGATAGAGCACTACGGCGACGTGCTGTGGCAGCTGGGCCAGCACCCGCAGGCCGTGGCCGAATGGCAGCGCGCCCGCAAGGCCGGCCCCGGCGCCTCGCCGCTGCTCGACCGCAAAATCAAAGACCAAAAACTGTATGAATAAATCTGCTCTTTTGCTGGCCGCCGTGGCGCTGGCCAGCTGCCACCGCGTCCCGTCGTCGGGGGGTAAGCTGGGGCCGGGCACCTCCACTGCCGCCGCTACCGTGAAAACGCCGGCCGGCGTGAAAACTACCAACACCAACTTTCAGTACCTCAGCGGCAAGGGCAAAGTGCATTTTACGCGGGGCAGCGTCGACCAGTCGGCTAATTTCAACCTGCGGGTACGGCGCGATTCGGCCATCTGGCTGTCGGGCTCGCTCATCGGCATCGAGGGCGTGCGGGCGCTGCTCACGCCCGACTCGGTGCGGGTAGTGAACCGCTTGCAAAAGAGCTACTTCACCGGTGACTACGCCTACCTGAGCCAGCTGCTGGGCGTGCCCGTGAGCTACGGCCAAATGCAGGCTATTTTGCTCGGCGACTACCAGGCCGCGCCCAAGGGCGCGCTGCCCGTGGTGAAGGCCGAGGGCGACAACCAGAACGTGACTTACCCGCAGGCGCCGCTCATTATCGAGCAGCTGGTGAGTAATGCTACTGGCCGCTTGCAGCAGCTGAAAGTGACCGAGAGCGGCGCGCAGCGCAGCCTCACGGTGGGTTATTCCGACTTCCAAAAACCCAGCGGTACCGAGCTGCCGTTCGCTTTTACCACCAGCGTGCTGGGCCAGCAGGGCGGCAATCCCAACACCTCCGCCACGCTGAACTTTCAGAAGGTGGAAGTAGGCGCGGGGCACCTCGATTTTCCGTTCAGCATTCCCAAAGGTTTCAAAAGAGAAACCCGGATTAAGAAATAGCCCCCGTGCGAGCGAGTGCCAAAAAGCCGGCTTTTCTACTAAGGAGAGCCGGCTTTTTGGTGGGTTATGGTGCCTGAAAGTGCTCGGCCAAAATGGCTGCTATTTTGGCGGCCGTGAGGGGCTTGCTCACAAAGCCGGCGATGGCATTGAGCTGCTGCACGCGCTGCACATCGCGCGGGTGCAGCGAGGTCGTGAGCATCACGATAACGATAGAATCTTGCGCGGCCAGCGGCAGCTGCTGGTAGGCTTCCAGAAACTGAATGCCGTTGAGGCCGGGCATATTCACGTCGAGCAGTATCAGGCGAGGGCACTGGGCGGTGAGAGGCTGGCAGTACGTGGCGAGCAGGTCGAGGGCCTCGCGCCCGTCGTGCGCCACCAAGATGGTGTCGGTCACGTTCAGCTTCTCAAGTAGCAGACGGTTAAGGTAATTCGTGGTCTGGTCGTCGTCTACGAGCAGTACGGCGGGCAGCTTGGTCATGCAATCAAAGGCTGGGGCGGGCAGAAGCAGCGTTCGCTTCGCCAGCTTATACGGGCGCTAGCGGCGGAAGTACACCGAAAACACCGAACCCACGCCCGGCGTGCTTTCGACCAGGAGCTTGCCGCCCGAATTTTCGACTATCTTCTTGACCATGTAGAGGCCAATGCCCGAGCCTTCGACGCCCACGTGAAAGCGCCGGAACATGGTGAATAGCTCGGCCTGCTGGCTGGCATCGAGCCCGAGGCCGTTGTCCTGTACTTTAAAAATCAGGTAGTTGCCCTCGGGGTGGCAGCTGAGGCTGACGTGCAGCGGGCGGGCGGGGTCGCGGTATTTGAGGGCGTTGCTGAGTAGGTTGTACACCACCGAGCGCAGGTTTTTGGGCGAGAAAGCCACCGCAGGGCAAGTCGATACGTCGGTTTCGAGCCGAACGCCGCTGCTGCGTAGCAGGGGCTGCAAGTCGAGGCACACCTCGGCTACCACGGTGCCCAGCGCCACCTGGGTCAGCGGTTGGTCGTGCTCCTTTTGCAGCTTGGTGACATCGCTGAGGTGGTCGAGAGTGCGCTGAAAGCGCTCGATGGAGTCCTGCATCATGCCCAGCAGCGGGGCCACGGCCTCGGCCAGCGCGCCGGTGGTGGGCAGCTGGTCGTGCAGGGCGTGGGCCAGGCCCTCGATGTTGGTGATGGGCGCCTTGAGGTCGTGCGAGGCCGTGTAGATAAAATTGTCGAGGTCCACGTTGGTGCGGCGCAGCTGCTCGTTGCTGGCTTGCAGCTCGGTATTCAGGCTCTGGGCCTGGTCGCGGGCGGTGCGCAGGTTGGTGGTGAGGCGTTGCAGGGCCTGCTCGGCCTGCTTCTGCTCGTGAATGTCGAAAATCGTACCCACGAAGCCGTCAAACCGGCCGGCCCGGTCGAAGCGGGGCGCGCCCGTGTCGACAACCCAGCGGTAGCGGCCATCCTGGCGGCGCAGCCGGTAGAGCACGCTAAAAGGGGCCTGCTGGGCGCTGGCGTCGAGAAAGGTGGTGCGGGCCGCCGCCACATCGTCGGGGTGCACCATGTCGAGCCAGCTCAGGCCCAGGCCGCCGCCCGCCGCCTGGCCCGTGTAGTCGTGCCACTGCTGGTTGAGGTAGATGCACTGCCCATCGGCGGCGGTCAGCCAGATGATGGTGGGCACGGTGTTGGCCATGCGGCGTAGGTACTGCTCGCTTTTTTCGACTATGCGGCGGGCCTGCACCTGGTCGGTTACTTCGTAGGCAAAAATCAGCACGCCGTCGATGGCGCCGTCGGCAGCGCGGCGGGCCTGGTAGGTGAAGGTAAAAAAGCGCTCTTCCAGGGGCGCATCGTCGGCGCGCGCCAGCCGCAGCGGCAGCTCCCGAAAGGAGGCCGTTTGGCCGGTATCGTACACCTGCCGCAGGCTGCTGAATACGGGCGTGCCGGCCAGCTCGGGCAGCGCCTCCAGCACCGGGCGGCCCAGCAGCGCGCGGCCCGCAAAAAGCTGTTGGTAGCTGGGGTTCACCAGCTCGTACACCAGTTCGGGGCCGGCCAGGATGCAGATGGCGGCCGGCGCCGTCATAAACAGCGTGTGCAGCACCTGGCGCTGTCTTTCGGCCTCCTGCCGGGCCTCTACCTGGGCCGAAACATCGAGCACCAGCGTGTAGATGCCCTGGACCTGGCCGGCGCGCATGTCGGGCACGTAGCTGGTGCGGATGTGGCGCACGAAATCGGGTCGGTACACCATGCGCGACTCAAAATCGAGCCGCTCGCCGGCCAGGGCCCGGTCCAGGTAGCCTTTGGCGGTCTGGTAGGCGGCGTCGCCCACCACTTCGCGCACGGGGCGGCCCAGCAGCGCTTCGGGCTTGAGGCCAAACCACGCCTCGTAGCCGTAATTGGCAAACTGGTAGCGCTCGTTTTGGTCGAGGTAGCCGATGAGCACCGGCAGCGCATCGGTGAGTAGCTGCAGCTGCCGGGTGGCCGCCTCGCTGGCCTGGCGCGCCCGCACCTGCTCGCTGATGTCGGTGGCCACCGCCGCTACGGCCGTAAACTGCCCTTGCGCATCGCGCAGGGGCTGGTACACGAAGTTGACGTACACCGTGGTCATCTCGCCTTGGTGCTGCACGCGCAGCGGCAGCTCGTGCGCCGTGTAGGGCGTGCCGGTGCGCATTACCTCGGCCAGCAGCTTATCAAAGCCCTGGTCCTGAAACTCGGGCATGGCTTCGTGCAGCGGCCGGCCCAGCACCTGCGCGGCAGTGCGCCCCCAAATGGCCTGCAAGCCGGGGTTGCAAACCTGCACCACGTGCTGGGGGCCGGCAAACACGCCCATGGCCACCGGCGCCTGCTCAAACACGCGCTGCAGCATTTGCTGCTGGGCCTCGTGCTGCAGGCGGGCGTGCACCCGCTCGGTTACCTCGTTGGCAAATACGGAGATGCCCGCCGGGCGGCCGTTTTCGGCAAATACTTGGTAGCTGAAGTCGAAATACGCCTCGCGTGCGGGCCGCCCGCCCGGCTGTCGGATGGGCAGCCGGTGCTCGTAGCCAAAGTGCGTTTCGCCGGTTTCAAACACCCGGTCGAGCAGCGCCACGAAGCCGTGTGCCACGGCCTCAGGCTGCAACTCGGCAATGGTGCGGCCCGCCGCCAGCCCCTGCGGAAACAGCTGCCCGTAGGCGGGGTTGAAGTAGTCGAGCCGGTGTTCGGGGCCGCGCAGGATGGCGATGGCGGCGGGCGTCTGCTCAAAAATACGGTGGTACGTTTCGCGCTGCTGGGCCAGCTGCTCGGCCGCCGCCAGGGCCTGGGCCTGGGCCTGGGCGGCGCGCTGGCGGCTGCGCACGCTCTCCGTTACGTCTACTATAAAAGCTAGAATACCATAAGGTTGCCGCTGGCCGTCGAGCAGCGGCTGGTAGGCAAAATTGACGTAGCGCCGCGCCGGCCGGCCCGTGGCCGGGTCGTTGAGCGTCACGAGCCGTTCGGTACCGGTCAGCAGCTGGCCCGTGCCGTACACCTGGTCGAGCAGCTTGGCAAAGCCCTGCTCGACCAGCTCGGGCACCACCACGGCCAGCGGGTGGCCCACCACGGCCCGGCCGCCCACCAGCTCCTGGTAGCGGGTGTTCACGAAGGTGTAGCGGTGGTCGGGGCCTTCGAGCGTGGCCACGGCGGCCGGCACCTGGCTCAGGATGTGCTGCAGCTGCCGCTCCTGGCCCCGCAGCAGCTCGCGCTGGCGCTCGGCCTCGTGCAGGGCGTCGCGCAGGGCGTGGGTGCGGTCGGCCACGCGCGCTTCGAGCTCTTGGTTGAGCGTCTGCAGCTCAGCCTGGGCCAGCAGCAGCTCCAGGTTGGTAGCGGCGGTTTGCTCGCTGGCGGCCAGCAGCTCCTCGTTGGTGGCGGCCAGCGCCTGGTTGGTAGTGGCCAGCTCCGCGTTGAGCTGGAGGGTACGCTGCTCTTGGGTGGCTACCTGCTGCCGGGCCAGCACCTGGGGCGTCACGTCGTAGGCAAAAACAAAAATGCCAGTGATGGCCTGCTGCTCATCGCGTCGAGCCTGGTAGATAAAGTTGTAGTAGCGCTTTTCCAGCTCCGGCGCGCCCGCGTTCTGGTGGTCGAGCTGCACCAGCATTTCGTTGGCTTGGTACGTTTCGCCGGTGCGGTACACGCGGTCGAGCAGGTCGAAAATGGGCTGGCCGGCCAGCTCGGGCATGGCCTCGGCAATGGGCTTGCCCACCAGCGGGCGCTGGCCCACCAGCGCCTGGTAGGGCGGGTTCACGAAGTGAAACGTATGCTCGGGGCCGGTAAACAGGCAAATCATGGCCGGCGCCTGCTGCAGCAGGTGGTAAAAAGGCTCGTCGGGGCTGCCGGCCGCGGGCCGGGCCAGGGCCGGCGCGGCCGGCTCGCCAAAGCTGAGCACCAGTAACTCGCCGCTGCGGTGGGCGGCCACCGGCACTTGGGTGGCGCGCTCGCCCTGCGGGTAGGTGGCGGCATAGTGCCCCGGCAGCCCCGACCAGTAGCTGGTGCGGTAAAAGTCGAGCACGCCGGCCGCCGCCGGGTAGGTGGTCAGGTGCGAGGCCGCCGGCCGCTCGGGCAGCCGCAGCAGGCGCTGGGCGGCGGGGTTGAGGTAGGTATAGGTAAAATCGAGCAGGTCGCCGTTGGCCGCCCGCACCGGCCGCAGCAGGGCCACCCCGGTGAGCGAAATGGCCAGCAGGGCTTGCAGCAAATTTTCGGACTCGGTGGAAAAGGTATCGGCGGAAGCGAGCGGCATACAAACTAGAAACGAGGCACAAGGCACTTTCCTTGTGAGCCAGGGCAAAACATGGCCGGCCGCAAGGTACTGATGCCCGCCACCCGCTGCGCGAGCGGGGTGGGTGGCGGGCGGGGCCAGGGTGCCGCCGCGCAGGGCGGCAGCCGGGGGCGCCTCGGCCATATTATGGCCCAAAGAGCTCATTAAACGCAGCTTTTACCCAGAAAGATTAGCCGGGCCGGTGCGCGGCCCGGCTGCCGCGGCGGGCCAAAAAGTCGGGTGCGGGCGGCCGCCGCAGCGGAGGCCCGCGCCGCGCAGCCCGGCGCGGGCGTTATTTTGTGGGGCCAACCTGCCCGGTTTCGCCTCGTCGCCCTGATTTCTCCGCGTGAAAGTTTTGTTTTTATTGGTTAACCGCCGCGCCGCGCTGCTCGGCCTCGTCTGGCTGCTGCTGGCCCTGCCGGCCGCCGCGCAGCGCCACGCACGCACCCAGAATGGCAAGGCCAAAGCCAGAGCCAAAGCCAGCCCGGCCCGCGCCCGGCCCGCCGCCCGCGCCACCCCCGCCGCTCGTGCCCGGGCGGCCCGCCCGGCGCCCACCACCCGCGCCCGGCGCGGCGGGCGCGCCAAGTCGAAAGAGCAGCTGGAGCGCGAGCGCCAGGCCAACCTGGCCCGCATTGAGGAGGCGGGTAAAGTGCTGACCCAGACCACCCAGAAAAAACAGGCTACGCTGGGCCAGCTCAACATCATCAAGGAAAAGCTGACGGTGAAGCAGGGCCAGATTCAGCATATTTCGACTCAGCTGCAAGGCATCGAAACCAACGTGCACCACACGGTGCGCCAGGTGCTCACGACCCAGGAGCAGCTGGCCCGGCTCAAGGCCGAGTATGCCCGGCTGATGTACACGGCCGCCAAAACTAGCAGCGGCTTCAACCAGCTCATGTTTTTGTTTGCGGCCGAGTCGTTCAACCAGTTTGTGCTGCGGCTGCGCTACGTGCGCCAGTACACCGAAGAGCGCCACCGGCAGGCCCAGCGCATCGTGGGGGCGCAGCGGCAGCTGAGCCAGCAGCTCACGGGCCTCACGCAGCAGCGCACCCGCCAAAAAAGCCTGCTGACCACGCAGCTGGTGGAGAGCCGCAACCTGCTGGGCCTCAAAACTGAGCAAGACCAGGTGGTGCAGCAGCTAAGCCAGCAGGAGCAGGGTCTGCGCGACGAGCTGGCCCAGCGCCAGCGCGCCGTGGCCCAGCTCGACGGGCTGATAGCCCAGCGCGTGCGCGAAGAAATAGCCCGCGCCGCCCGGGCCGCCCGCCTGGCCGCCGCTGCCGAGCGCCGCCGCGCCGCCCGCGCCCCGGCCGCGCGCCCCGGCCGTCCCACCCGCCGCGCCGACGACGACGACCGCGACGACGCCAGCGCCAACCCCGACAGCGACAATCCCGAAGAAACCTCGGCCGACCGCCGCGCCAGCCGCGTGGCCCTCACGCCCCAGACGGCCCTTCTCTCGTCGGGCTTTGCTGGCAACCGCGGGCGGCTGCCCTGGCCGGT
>JAKONR010000549.1 GCA_022701825.1 Hymenobacteraceae bacterium
TTTCTTGTTTTTATACAGAATGCGCTGCTTAAATTTGGCCATTCGTAAAGAATGACGGTTATCAAACTTCGTTTTATCTTATTCAGTAAGCATCTTTCTTTTAGTCGTTATGAACAAAAAAATACTATTGGTCCTGCTGCTGGTGCTGGCAGGGCTGCGGGTTTCGGCCCAGCGCTCGCCGGTAGAGGAGGCCGACAAGTCGGTGGGCAACATTCCGCGCAAAGGGCAGCAAGTGAGCATTCAGCTCGACAACAAGCGCGTGGAAACCTCGTGGGTGAAGCAATTGAGCGAGCAGTTTCCGGGTAAAGTAAAGAACAACAAGGGCGTCGTGACGATGGACGGCGTGATTATCCCCGAGATTTCGGCCACGCCCATCCGCGTTATCAGCCGCGTCGATGCGCTGCCCACCGGCACGGGCGTGTGGTGGAGCATCGACCTGGGCAACGCCTACCTGGGCCGCGAATCGACGCCGAGCCAGTGGCGCGCCGCCGAAAAGTACCTCAAGGACTTTGCCCGCTCGATGTACCGCGAAGATTTGATGGCCCAGATTGCCGACGCCGAAAAGGCGCTGGTGCAATCGCAAAACAACAACATGGCCGTGATTGAGAAGGCCAATACCATCAAAAAGGACATCGAAAAGAACAAGGCCCGCAAGCTCGAAATCCAGCAATTGCTGGCCGCCAACGCCGCCGAGCTGCAACAGTACAACAACTCTATCGACACCAACCTGAAGGAGCAGGAGGCCGCCCGCGCCGACATCGTGAACATGCGCGTGGCCCTGGAGGCCGTGAAGGAGCGCATGAGCAAAATTGAGTAATTAGTGGTTTATCTCGTCGCTATCTTATCGTTACGGGCTTATTAGTTAAGTTATTGTTAGGTTAAGCGTGCTTTGTCATTCGTGCAGTGCCTCCCCACTTAGGGGAGGCATTTTTAGTTTAGGCCGCGTGCGGCAGCCAACCTCTGCGGCTACTTTCCGTTTGGACGACGGAATACTCCCTCCCCCAAAACACTCCCCCGACCCCATGGAAAAGACCGAAACGCAGCACCAGGTGCACCTCGAAAGCGCCATCAAACTGCTCACCGGCGACTTGCAGGAAGAAGCCGGCAAAGCGGGCATCGACAACAACTTGCAGCGCTGGATTGAAGACCTGAAAGCCGCCCACAACCCCGAGTTTCACAAGCTGGTAACCGACCTGCAAGCCCTGAAAGCGCTGCTGAACAGCGGCACCTACGATGGCGCCCAAACGGGCCGCCTGCTGCACCACCTGGGCACCGAAACGGCCCGCGTGGCCGAGCACGCCAGCGGCAACACCCGCACGCACGTCGAGAAGCTGAGCGCCGCGCTCGTCGCCGCCGCTGGCCAGTTGCAAGGTGGCAATACGACGCCGGAGGAAGACCTCAAGAATGATAGCAAAAGCATTGACCGCCAGGACTAGGCTGCTCGCGAATGAGTAAGAGACAGGCATCCGTGAACAGTTCACGGGTGCCTGTTTTAGTTTAAATACAAAGTGCCGCTAGCCCTGCGGCAGCGCTGTTTTTTGCCTGTGAGTATGAAAATTTTTGTGTACACCGCGCTCGACGAAGCGGCGCGCCGTTATCTGCAAGCGCAATTGCCCGCCGGGGCCGAAGTGACGTTCGGGGCCGACCTGCCCGCCGCCGCCGCGCGGGCGGCCCTGCGAGCGGCCGAAATAGTGCTGGGCAATCCGCCGCCCGCGTGGCTCGCGGCTGGGCCGCTGCCCGAGCTAAAGTTCTGGCAAATAGACTCGGCCGGCTTCGACCGCTACAAAGGTGTCAAGCTCACGACTCCGGTAGCCAATATGGGCGACTTTTTTGCCTGGGCCTGCGCCGAAACAATGGTGGCTGGCCTGCTGGCGCTCTACCGCCGCCTGCCCGAATTGGTGCTTTTGCAGGCAAAGCAGCAGTGGGTAGGAGCCGAGGTGCGCGGGCGCCAGGGCCTGCTGCGCGGCAAGCGCGTGGTGCTACTGGGCGCGGGCACCATAGCCCAGGCGGTGCGCGAGCAGCTCGGCGGCTTTGGCTGCGCGGTGCGGCTTTTGGCCCGCCGCGACCCGCGGGCGCAGTTGCACACCACGGAAGAGCTGGCCGCCGCGCTGCCCGATACCGACGTGGTGGTAAACTGCCTGCCTGGTAGCGCCGATGGCTTTTTCTCGGCCGAGCTGGTGGCCGCCATGCGGCCCGATGCCATCTATGCCAGCGTGGGCCGCGGCAACACCACCGACGAGCCCGCCCTCGTCGCGGCCCTGCAGGCCGGCCGCCTCGGCGGGGCCGTGCTCGACGTCACCGCCACCGAGCCCATCCCGGCCGGCCACCCGCTCTGGACCTTGCCCAACGTGCTGCTGACCCAGCACACCGGCGGCGGCCAGCCCCGCGAGGCCGAGGGCAAAATCGACCAGTTTATTCGTAACCTGGAGCGCTTGCGCGCGGGGCAGCCGCTGGAAAACCAGGTGGAACTGGCCGAAGGGTACTAGGGAATTGGGTGGGGTAACAATGTTTTGTCATGCTTCGAGGCGCGCTGCATGACAAATTAAAACATTCGTATGGTCTGCTAAAGAATTAGCTCTTAAATTTTTCTGTTTCCGATTGCCGCGCTAGCAGCGCCTGTGCCTCCTCGTCGGTGAGCACCACGGCCCCGGTGTCGCCGTCGGGGAAGATGAGGCGGGTGGCGGCGTGGCGCAGCTCCTCCACGCGGGCCAGGGTGTCGGCCACGGTGGGGTTGGCCTCAATTTTGGCCAGCAAGCCGCTGGTGCGGGCCGCCTGAAACAACTTTTCGAGCACGAAGGGCAGCACCCAGCCCACCACGTTGCTCATAAACGCGCCGCGCAAGCCCAGGCGTAGCAGCAGGCGGGCCGTCATGCGCTCAAGTAGCAGCACGCGGGCGGCGGGCAGGGCTTTATCTGTCAGAAAATCGATGACCAAGCGGGCATGGCCGTTCTGAATTTCGGCCCGCAGCACGTCCTGCACCGCATCGAGGGCGCGCTGCACGAGCTGGCGAAACAGCCGGCCGGTTTGGCCCGCGCGCTGGCCCGCCTGCCGGGCGGCGCTGGCTACCTGGCCGGGCAGCCCGGCCGCAAAAGGAAAGTATTTCATACCAAAAAAGGTCCGGAGTGGGCCGGGCACCTGCCCCGCTATACGGCGCGAAAAAAAAATGAGCAACCGGCCCCGGCCGGCTAGCGGCTGTAGGGCGGTAAGTAGCTGGCTAACGGCCCCAAAGCTGAACTATGCAGACAAGAAAGCAGTTATCAGCCGTGGCCCCCAAAAGGTGGCGGCCAACCTCTTTATCACTTCTGCGTTACGCGCTATATTCTGTACGGCAGTTTTGCCGTTTTTGCCCATGTCTGATTTGCTACTCGACGTAAACTTACAGCAAGTGCCCGATGACTACCTGGCCGGAGCCTGGCGGGTGGCGCACCGGGTGCTTAACCGGGCCGACCCGGCCAGCGCGCTGGCCCAGGCCACCAACCTGCTGCTGAGTGGGCAGGCGCTTGAGTTACAGGCTTCCGACCAAAAGGAAACCGGCAGCTGGGCCGTGCAGCGCGACGAATTGCTCAACCGCCCGTACCTGAGCCTGAGCTTGCCCACCGAGGACCTGCGGGCCTTGGTTACGCGCCTGCGCCGCACCACCGACGGTGCCCGCGCGCAGCTCAACCTCTATTTTAGCTCGGGCCTCGAAATGCAGCTCGACCGCCCCTAAAATTTTTCTTACACTGCTTTCCTTGTTCGTATTGCCGTGGATGCCTCTATCGCTAATCCGCATTCGTCTTCGCTAATCGAAAACGAATTTCAGTTTCTGGCCGATTTTATTCCGCAGCTCGTCTGGATAACCGACCCGGCGGGCGACCACCTCTATTTTAATCAGCGCTGGACCGACTACACCGGTTACACGCTGGCCGATAGTGTGGGCCCCGATATGTGGAACAACCTCCTGCACCCCGACGACCGCGCCCGCGCCCGCCAGATATGGGGGCACTCGCTGGCTACCGGCGAGGACTACGAGATAGAGTACCGCTTTAAAGCCAAAGCAGGCGGCTACCGCTGGTTTTTGGGCCAGGCCAAACCACGCTACGATGCCGATGGCAGTATCGTGACCTGGTTTGGCACCTGCACCGATATCCAAGACCAGAAGCTGGCCCGCGAAATGCTGGCCGAACGCGAGGCTGAGTTTACAACCCTGGCCGACAACGTGGCTCAGCTTTCGTGGATGGCCCGCGCCGATGGCCACATTTACTGGTACAACAAGCGCTGGTATGACTTTACCGGCACTACGCCGGAGGAAATGGCAAGCAAAGGCTGGGAAGGCATACAGCACCCCAACCACTTGGCCGAAATAGTTTACTTCGTGAAAGATGCCTGGGATAAGGGCGAGCCCTGGGAGCTGACGCTGCCGCTGAAGCGCCACGATGGCGAGTACCGCTGGTTTTTGACCCGCGCCGTGCCCATCCGCGACGAGCAGGGCCAGCTGGTGCGCTGGCTGGGCACCAACACCGACGTAACCAAAATGCGGGAATTGCAAGAGCAGCTGCAAAACTCCTATGCCGACTTGGAAGCCAAAGTCACGTTCCGGAATTTAGAGCTGGAGCACGAGGTGCAGAAGCTTCGCAAACAGCTGAATGCCAGTGTGGCGTAAGCTTTAGCTTGCGGGCAAGCGTAGCGAGCAGCCGCGCTGGCAAACGCTAGCAATTGCCTGCCAACGCTCCTACTCGCCGTGCTCGTTCGCAAGCTAAAGCTTACGGTACCTACGGGGCCGGCCGCGCAAGCAGCCGGCCCCGCTTTTTTAGCGTTTAAGCCCCCATGAACGCTATTGTCATTGAAAAGCCCGGCGGCCCCGAGGGGCTGCACTTGCAGGACACCCCGCGGCCTGCGCCCGCCGCCGGCCAGGTACTCATTCGCATCCACGCCGCCGGCGTTAATCGCCCCGATGTGCTCATGCGCCAAGGCAAATACGCGGGTAGCGGCGACGTAACCGGCCTCGTGCCCGGCCTCGAAATAGCCGGCGTAGTTGAAGAATGCGGCCCCGGCGCTCCGCGCTGGCAGCCCGGCGACGCCGTGTGCGCCCTGCTGGCGGCTGGCGGCTACGCCGACTATGCCGTGGTGGACGCCCGCCATTGCCTGCCCCTGCCCACCGGCCTAAGCATGACGGAAGCCGCCGCCCTGCCCGAAACCGTGTTTACGGTGTGGCATAACGTGTTTCAGCGCGGCCAGCTGCAACCTGGCGAAACGCTGCTGGTGCACGGCGGCAGCAGTGGTATCGGCACTGTGGCCATTCAGCTGGCGCGGGCGCTGGGTAGCCACGTGGCCATCACGGCCGGCGACGCGGCCAAGTGCCAGGCTTGCCGTGATTTGGGTGCCGAGTGGGCCATCAATTACAAAGCCGACGACTTTGAGCAAGTGCTGAAAGCGGTCGGCGTAGACGTGATTCTGGACATGATAGGCGGCGACTACGTGCCCAAAAACCTGCGTTTGCTGCGCGATGATGGCCGCTTGGTTTTTATCAATGCCATGCAAGGTGCGAAAGCCGAATTCAACGCGCTGGAGGTGATGAGCCGCCGCCTCACCATCACCGGCAGCACCCTGCGCCCGCGCTCGGCCGATTTTAAAGCCGCGCTGGCCGCCGAGGTCGAAAAGCATGTCTGGCCGCTGATTGAGGCCGGAAAGTTTCGCCCGGTTATCGACCGCTCCTTTCCGCTAGCTGAAGCCGCGGCTGCCCACCGGCGCATGGAAAGCAGCGCCCATATCGGCAAAATCGTGCTCACGGTTGCAGAGTAAGCAACTGCCATGCTGAACGCAGGGAAGCATCTCTACCGCCCCGTTGCTTACCATACAACGGTGCGGTAGAGATGCTTCCCTGCGTTCGGCACGACTGAAAATTGACTGCTTTATTAGCTGGAAAACGTAAGCCAACCTACGCCTTTTTCTTCCACTTGATGCCGCAGCCGATGGCTTGCGTGGTGCTGGTGGCGGCGGGCTTACCGGCCATAATATCGGTCATGGCGTTGTCGAGGTACTTGGTTTTCACCAGCTTGGCATCCTCCGAGTTGTCGTCGATAGCCCCGACGTAGGACACCACGAAGTCCGCGCCCTGGCGCCGGAGCACGTAGAGGTGCGGCGTGCGGGTGGCGCCGAAGGTGCGGGCCACCTGCTGCGTTTCGTCCTGCAAGTAGGGGAAGGTGTAGCCGTGCTCTTTAGCACGGCTTTGCATGGCGGCGTACGAGTCGCCGGGCACGCTGGCCGCGTCGTTGGGGTTGATGGCCACGACGGGGTAGCCGAGCGGGGCGTACTTTTTATCGAGGGCGAGGATACGGTCTTCGTAGGCCTGGGCGAAAGGGCAGGTGTTGCAGGTGAAAACCACGATGTAGCCCTTGGCGGCCTTGTTGTCGGCCAGCGACACTACTTTGCCATCCACGTTTTTGAGCTTGAAATCGGTGGCTTTGTCGCCGACTTTGTAGCCTTCGGCGGCAGGGCGCAGCGCGAAGCTGCTGAGGAGCACAACGCACAGGGCGAGGAGCGGGAGGAGTTTTTTCATGGGTAGGAAGAATTAAGATTATACAATCGTCATGCTAAACGTGCTTAGAGGCAGGATAACGCAGGTTCTACAAAAACTTACGCAACTCGGCCGTCAATTCGGCGGCAGTGAGCGGCTGCTCAAACGTAGCCCGCTTCCGGGCTTGGTTGTTATAAATCAAGGTGAACGGAATCGAGCCCGACCACTTTTTATCCACCCGTTGCAGCCAAGTGTTGGGGTCGGTTTCATCGAGTAGGAGCACTTCTGATTTCAGGCCGCGCTTCTGCACAAAGGGCTTCACCTTTTTGTCGAGCTGCGAGGCGTAGTCGAGGCTCACGAGCACGAACCGCACCTTTTGGCCAGCCTGGGCGGCGCGTACTTTCTCAAAATCGGGCAGCTCCTGCACGCAGGGGCCGCACCAGGTCGCCCAAAAATTGACCACGTACGTGGTATCGCCGGGGCGGGCGAGGCGCTTTTGCAGCTCGGGAAACTTGAGTACGGCCACGCGCTGCGCGAAGCCGGGTGCGGCTAGTAAAAAGGCGGCACTGGCCAGGAAGAAGCGAAAACGTAACATACGCGGGAGCTAAGGCGGGTGGCAAACAAAGCGCGGCGTAAGCCGCGCAGGCACAAGCGAAAGCCGGCACCTCAGCACAGACAGCCAAGCTGGCCCAGAAGTTGCGCCCGCGAGCCCGGCCGTACCTTTGCGGCCGGCCGCAACTTTCGCATTCCGGCCTTAGTTTTCAGCGCATGAACAAGACGTATTGCCCCAGCCTCACCGAGTATAAGCGCCGCGTGGCGCGGGTAGTAAACATTGGGGGCGTGCCCCTGGGGGGCGACTACCCCATCCGGGTGCAGAGCATGACCACCGTGGACACGATGGATACGCTCGGCTCGGTCGAGCAGACTTTGCGCATGGTGGAGGCCGGCTGCGAGTACGTGCGCATCACCGCGCCCAGCGTGAAGGAAGCCCATAACCTGCTGGAAATCAAAAAGGAACTGCGGGCGCGCGGCTGCAACGTGCCGCTCATCGCCGACATCCACTTCACGCCCAACGCCGCCGAGCTGGCCGCCCGCATCGTGGAGAAAGTGCGCGTGAACCCCGGCAACTACGCCGACAAAAAGAAATTCGAGG
>JAKONR010000554.1 GCA_022701825.1 Hymenobacteraceae bacterium
GCGCCGCAGCTCAACGATTGGGTGAGCTTTCTGATGGGGCAGGAGCAGGCCACCCGGGCCCGTTTGCTGGGCGTGGGCGTGGCCACGGGCCTGCTGCCCACCGTGTCGCCCGAGGGCAATCTCATCACCGTTTCGGCGGGCTGCGGCGTCACGACCGAGGGCCTACTGCTGCGCCTGGAAGCGCCCGGCACCTACGGGGCCTACCGGCCCATCGAGGCTGAGGAGCTGGCGCAGTACGCGCTGTTTGCCGGCTTGGAAATACTGGAGCTGCTGCCCGAAGGCAGCACCGCTACCGGGGCCCAGCCGCTCACTAAGCTGACGCTGAGCCAGTACGCGGTGGCGCTTTACCAGCGCAGCGTAGTCACCCCGACCGACCGCTGCCAGAATACCGGCTGCGATGATGGGGGCAAGCGCTACAATGTCTCCCTGCAAATGGTGCTGGTGCCCTACCCGGAAGCGAACCGCGAGCGCCCACTGGTGGCCCCCGGCCTGATAGCGGCGGCCACGGCCTACTTTACCCTGCCGCCCCTGGCCATGCGCCGGCCGCTGCTCGATGGCGACCAACACGCCACCCGCCTGCAAAGCCTGCACGCTCTGCTGAGCGACGCCGCCGAACAGCTGGGTGCGGCCCTCGACAAAGCCATCACCACGCTGAAGGATGTGCCCGATTTCGGGCCCACCTTGAACTACGTCCGGCGGGTTAAGTCGCGGTTGCTAACCACCGTGGCCCAAACGACGGACGCGAACCAGCAATACGTTTACGGCTGGTTGAAAGACTTGTACGACGCCTACGGCGAGTTTCAGCAGGCGGCCAGCCGCCCGTCGTGGCTGGGCCGGGCCCTGCCAGCTCCGGGCGAATTTCCCCGGCACCTAGTGCTGGGCGAGTGCGCCCCCGAGGCGGGCCTGCTGGCCCCGCGCTACCGGCACGCCTGGCAGCCGGCCCCGCCCGTGGGGCCCGCCCCCACCGCCGCGCAGGTGCAGTGGCTGCTTCAGCGCATCTGCACGCTCATCGTCGAGTTTGCCGTGCCTACCCTGGTAAGCAGCACGGCCACCGAGACGCCGCCGATTGTGGTTTTCCCGCAGTCGACCACCTTGTCGCCCAAGCCGAAAAGCCTGTCGCTGTCGGAAGGCGGCGGCGACGGCCAGGGCGCGCCTGGCAGCCTCATCAAGCTGATGAGCCTGAACGTAGACTTGAGCACGTTCGGAACCTTCACGCCCGAGATGGCAACGGTGGCTACCCTGCGGCTCACGCCCGACCGGGGCCGGGCGGTGGGCTTCGACCGCCGCAGCATTCCGTTCTACTACGGGGCCGGCGTGCGCGGTAGCTGGAGCTACGCCCAGAGCAGCATTGCCCAGGCCCAGCACGTGCTCACCTACCCGCCCAGCGCGGTGAGCGGGGCCCTGGGCTTTGTGGCCAACCCCCTGGACTACCAGCTCGAAAGCTACGATTTTTACCGCATCGAGGGCCTGCTCGATGCCCCGGCCAGCGTGTTGCTGAGCCAGCTGGCCAGCCTTCGCGACAGCCAAAACCTGGCCTTCGACATCGTGGCCGTGAGTGCCGACGCGTTGGGCTCAAGCCAGCCCCTGCTGGTATCCAGCGACAACCCGGCCTTTGCCGGCCAGCAAGAGCTGTTCGCTAGTAATTTGAAGTTGCTGCGCCTCGAAGAAGATAATGCCTTGAAGGGCAGCACCCTCTTCAAGCAAGCCCTGGGCAACGTAAAACTGACGCTGACGATTAGCGCATTTGACCAGCTAGTGCAGGACTACAAGCAGCAGAATGGCCCCCTGCCGAGCGACATAGCTAAGTACCTCGACGCCCTCACGGCCCTGAATACGGCCTACAACGGGCTCAGCAAGCAGCTCACCTTCCCGGCCTTCCGGCGCGCCAACCCCGGCATGGAGCACGGGGCCGGGGTGCCCCGGGGCGGCACCTTCGTGGTGGTGTACCACGCCCCCGAAGGTAGCCCCAACGCGCCCCTCATCGTGGGCGACTACTACCTGCCGCACCGCCAGAGCGGCAACGGCCCCATCACGCAGCTGGTGCTGCCCGACCCGGCTCCGCTCATCCGCCTGAGCCAGTCGATAGTGAGCTCATACAATGCAGAAAACTCCGAGGTGAGCCCCGAGGTGCGCGTCGAGGTTTCGCCGGCGGGTGGCACGCTTACCATCTACTATCTGGATGGTACAACCGAGGTAGCCGTTGACATTACGCAGGTAACGGAGGAGCGCGGGGGTAACAGGTACTTCCTGGTGCAGAAAGCAACCGGCCTTGCGGGTGGCCAAAGAGAGGCACAGGCACCGCGAACCTGGATATTCAGGTACACGATAGGCAGCGCGCACGATGAGAAGTCGCTGCTCGTAACAGGTAAAGTATACCTGAGCGAATTGGAAGCAGTTAGTTCATCATCGGACCTTCAAACCAAAACTTTTCGCTACGTCGTGAGGAATGCCACTAAGCTTCGTATGGAATACAACGACCCTGGGGTGAGAGTGCCTGTATTAGAAGCTGTATTACCTATAACGGCTGCTAAATATCAGTTTAACGCTCCTGGCGAAGCTCCTTCCTTCGAATATACTTTTACTACCGATTTGCGCTCAGAAGTAAAGCTTACGGCAAGTAATGGGGTGGATTTTGTTAGCAAGGTATGCTCAATCAATTCAAAGACAGGTGATTTATAACAATAGAAAATAAGGCTCTGCACTACGTCTGATTCCTTGTTGGATGCTTATCGTGTTCGCTCTATTGCTTTTTGCTACTCGCCGGCCGGCCCCATCGGGCCGGCCGGCGAACTTGTAATCACCCCATTGGTATTTCCCTTTCTACGTTGCGCTCATGGCTACCGCTCCCCACGTTATCTATCAGCAGCGGCTGCACCTGCGGCTGCCCGCCGACACGCCGAGTACCACCACCCGGCACCAGCAGGCCGAGCAGGCGCTGCTGGCGCCGGCCCTGCTGCACGCCCTCGACGAAGCCCTGACCCAGGCGCTAACTGACGCCGGCCTGCCCCCCGATGCCTGGCTGACCATAGAGCACCTGACCCTGGATGCCGGGGCTCTGCGCAGCGCCGACCTGCCCGGCCAGCTGCTGGCCCGCCTGCCCGCCTTGCTGCGCCAGGGCGTGGCCGAGGCCCGCCCCGCCGGCGCGGCCACCCCACCAAATGCGGCCGGTAGCGAGCTGACCAGCGTGGCGGCACTAGCTGGCGCGGTGCCTGCGGCCGGCCGCGCCGCGCCACCTGTCTTGGGCGACTACGGCGGGCAGCTGCTGCCCGCTGCGCTGGCCCCGGAAGCGGCCTGGCTGCATTTTTTGCAGCACGGCACGCTGCCGGC
>JAKONR010000569.1 GCA_022701825.1 Hymenobacteraceae bacterium
AAATGCCGAAGCCTCGGGGCGCAGAAAGCGGTACTGGAGGCGGGCGGCGGGCGGCAGCATGGCCAGCGCTTTGCGCCAAGCGGCCGGGTCTTGGTCGATGGAGAGGTACAGTACCACCAGCCCGCGGCGGCCGTAGCGCCGGGCCATCGCCACTGACTGCGGTATTTCTTCGCGGCAGGGCGCGCACCAGCTGGCCCACAGATCGAGCAGCACCACCTTGCCCCGGTAGGCGGCCAGCACATCGGTGAGGTGGCGCGGTGGGCCGCTGGGGCCGGCCAGCGAGTCGGAAAACGCCGCGTGCGGGTACGAGCGCAGCGGCACGGGCGGCCCGCCGCGCAGCATCTGCCTAAACTCGTCGTAGGGCTTCACCCAGCGGGCGTAGTCTTGCAGGTAGTAGCTGAGGTTTTGGCGCTGCTGGCCATCGTTCAGGATGAGGTAGCACACCCAGGCCCGGTGAAAGCCGCTGAATAGCTGCTTGGCCTGCTTGTAGCACGCCCCCGCCGTGGGGTACTGCCGCGCCAGCACGCACTGGTACACGGCATAGGCGCTGAGCGCCTGGCCCAGCCCCTCGGCCGCAGCGGCGGGCAGCGCCTGCATGGCCAGCACCCCGCGCAGCTGGGCGGCCACCGTGTCGCGGTAGGCGGGCGGTGGGGTGCGCAGCGTGTCGCGGCGGCTGTCGGGCCGAGCAACAGCTCAAACAGCCGCAGGCCTAGCTGCCGGGCCAGGCAGGCCGCCACCTCGGGCCGGATGCCGGGCGTGCGGCGCAGCTGAGCCAGGCGGGCATCGCCCTCCAGCCGCAGCTGCTGCCATAGCTGCAAATACTGGTCGAGGGGCTGGCGGCGGCTGGCCGGGCTTTGGATGCCCGTACCGAAGTAGGTAATGGTTGAGTCGCCGCCCACGGGCTCGCCCTGGCCGCCCGCCATGCCCAGGCTGAGCGCGCCGCGCCACAGGCGCACGCAAAAGTCTAGCTCGGCCTGGTGGCGGCCCCACAGCTGAAAGGTATTGCGGTTGATGTTGTACAGCATCGTCACCGTGTCGCCGGGCATCAGCACCAGCACCGGCGGCTCCAGTATGTAGTCGCGGACGGGTGGACTATGCACAAAGCCAATCGGAAAACGCACCAGCACAGGGGTGAAAGCGCCATTCCCAAACTCTACGTAATCGCGGCGGCTGGTCGTGACCAAGCCGCCTTTTCTTTCCGCATAGAGGTTTCTGTATATGAATGAAACCGGGTCGGAGCCGGCTTGCGCCAGCAGCACAGCGCGGGGCGGGGCCGCCTGGGTAGGCCAAGCCAGCAATAGCGCTAGAAACAGCGCAGCGAGTAAGTTTTTGAGCATGGCAGAGGTCAGCTAGTCAGCATCCTGATGCCAACGCTCCTCAATATGCACATAGCACTACCCCGCCAGCGGCAGCTCGATAAAAAAGGTCGTGCCCTCCCCCACCACCGTCTCAAACCAAATGCTGCCGCCGGCGCTCTCGATGCCGCGCCTGGCCACCGCCAGCCCAATGCCCGAGCCGGTGGCTTTGGTGGTGAAATTGGGCCGAAAGACCTTGTCGCGCACGTCGTCGGCGATGCCGCTGCCGTTGTCGGCGATGGTGATGGTGGCCTTTTTGGCTTCGCAGCGCAGCGTCACTTCCTGGCGGGCGGCGCGGCCGGGCGGCACGGCCTGCTTGGCGTTCAGCAGCAGGTTGTTGAAGGTGCGCACCAGCAGGCTTTCATCGGCGAAGACGACGCACGCGCCGGGCGGCAGCACCAAACTTAGCGCGCCGTTTTCGTCGCCGTCCTGCTGCCGAAACAGGTCGGTGCACTGCCGTAGCACGGCGCCCACATCGAGGCGCTCGGGGCGCATGGTGGGTAGGTTGGTAAAGGTGCTGAACGAGGTGGCAATGTCGGAGAGCACGTCAATCTGGGTGATTAGCGTCTGCGAGATGCGGCCAATAAGCTCCTCCGCGTTGGGGCGGCGCTCGTTGATGGCTTTCTGCAAGTACTGGAGGCTCAGCTTCATGGGCGTGAGCGGGTTTTTGATTTCGTGGGCTACCTGGCGGGCCATTTCGCGCCAGGCGGCTTCTTTTTCCTGGGCGGCAAGCTCGCGCTTACTGGCTTCAAGCTTTTCGAGCATGGTGTTGTACTCGCGCACCAGCAGGCCGATTTCGTCGTCGCTGCTCTGGTAGTCGAGCACCTCATTTTGGCCCGTGAGGGTGGTGCGGCGCAGGCGCTCGGTGAGCAGTTTGAGGGGGGCCGTGAGCTGGCGCGTGGCCAAAAAGGCCAGCCCCAGAAACAGCAGCCCCATGATGGTGAAGATGTTAAGAATCGTCGTAAACAGCTCGGTGAGCTTGTTATCCAGCTCCGTCTGCGAGTCGAAAAAGGGAATGCCCACGTAGCCCGGCAGCGGCCCGGCCACCGCGCCATTGCTGCTGGGCACGCGCACGGGCAGGTAAAGCGCGCTAAACGAGAGCGAGCCCGCCTGCTCGGTGAGCAGCGCCTGGCCCAGGCCGCGCTCGCGCAGGGCCACTACGGCCTGCGGGTTGAGCAGCGGCCCCAAAAGGCCGGCCTCGAAGATGAGCGGCTGCGAGCTTACCAGCAGCTGGCCCTGGGCATCGTAGAGGTTGAGGTCGGTTTCGGTGAGGGTGGCCACGTTGCGCACCAGCCCGGCCAGGGCCGGGTCGTAGCCGGCGGGGTGGGCGGCGGTGTCGGCCAGCAGGTCGCGGCGGCGCAGCAGGCTTTCGAGGGCAATGCGGCCGCGGCGCTCGTAGGTGCGGTGCAGGTCGCGGCGGTAGCTTGAGATAACCTGGCTGGCCGTGGCCACGCTCACTACCACCAGCGAGAGCAAAATACCGACATTGAGCAACACCTGAATGCGAGCGCTGAAATTGAACTGCACCCGGCGGTGGTCGCGCCGCCGCAGCAGGTACACGCCGCCGCCCACCAGCCAGAGCAGGCCGTTTATCAGGAGCTGAAACGAAAAATTTGACAGCCCGTCGGCCAGCGAGTAGGTAGCGGTGGTCACGACCACGGTGCGGCCATCGAGCCCGTGCACGGCCAGGTGGTGGAAGCCGTTGAACACCACGCCCGCCTGGTTGAGGCGCGGGTCGGTGAGGTAGCGGGCCGGCAACTGGTTGGCGTAGTCAAAATCGCCTTCGCTGTACACCAGCTGCCCGCCGGCATAGCCCGCGTAGCTGATATTGGTGGCCAGACCGGGCTGGAAGAACTTCTGGTCGACCAGCAGCTCGGGCAGCACGCTGTAGCTCGAAAGCTTGCGCAAGCTGAGCGTGAGCACGATGGTGCCCGCCGGCGCCGGCGGCCCAATGCCCACCTGCGGCGGCGCGAGCAGCGGCACCACGGCCGCGTAGCGCCGCGAGCTGAACGAGTTGGCCGATTTGAGCAAATACACGCCCCGCTGGTCGGTGGCGGTGGCCGTGCGCGAAAGCAGCTCGCGGGTTTGCCCGAAGGTCAGCGTATCGCCTTCGTCGGTGCCGATGGGCTGGCCCGCCGCGTCGAAAAGGCTGATGCCAGCCTCGTACTTATCGAAGTACCCGTGCAGATACTGCCGGCTGATGCGGCGGCGCAGGGCTTCGGCGCGCACCGGCTGGTCGCGCAACAGCTGCGCAATACCAGGGTCAGCCGCCAGTTGCTGAATGCGCTTGCCAAGCAAAAATTCGCCTTGCAGGTCGTTATCTACCAGCAGGTTATTGGCCAGGCGCTGCTTATCGAGCAGCACCTGCTGGCCAAACTGCTCGTAGAGCGCCAGCGCGCCGGTGGCCGCGCTCAGGGCCAGTAGCAGCAGCAGCTGATAGGGCCGCCCCAGCGGCGCGGGGCCAGCCGACCGCACCAGCGCCAGGTAGCACACACTCAAGGCCACTACGCTCAGCAGCGGCCAGCTTACCAGCAGGCCTACCACCACCAGCAGCAGGGCCGCCGCGGCCACGGCAGCGGCTACCAGGCGGTTGTGGGCCAGCCGCCGGCCCGGCCCCAGTAGCTGCGTTATCAGCAGCAGCACCACTACGTAGGCGGCCGTTTGCAGCACCACGGCCAGCCCCAGCGTCAGCCGAAAACCGCTCACCTGGATACTCTGGGTGATGTCCAAGCTAAGCTGGCCGCTGCTGAACGCCACGCGGTAGTAGCTGTGCAGCCCCAACAGCAGCAGCCCAAAAGCCAGCCCCAGCCCCGTGCCCCAGGCGCGCCGGCTGCCCGCCTGGGCGCGCGTGGCCCAGCGGTAGCGCTTGCTAAGCAGCCACACGGCCCCGGCCAGCACCAGCGCCAGCAAGGCATTCAGCAGCAAGTCGCCCAGCGAAGGCGCCCAGCCCGCCACGGCATACACCCGCGGGTCAAACAAAGGCAGTTCCAGTAAAGCATAGGGCAGGCCCAACTGCAGCAGCGCCAGCCGCAGCACCACCAGCGGCAGCAGCAGCGCCACCACGGCCAGCAAGGTGCGCCCAGCTCGCCACCAGCGGCGCGCCAGGGCCAGCCAGCCTACCATGTAGAGCAGCGCCCCGAGCGCCAGCAGCAGCAAGGGCAGGTAGTGGCCAGCGGCCGGACTGCCCGGCTGCCACGCTACCGCAAACAGGGCCTGTCCATCGGCTTCCTCAACTACCAGGGCAGTGGCCGACCTTTCCCAGAGGGCCTGCACCTGCACCCCTGCATCTTGCAGTAAGGCTTGGCCGCTGCCGGCTCGCAGGTAGCGGTTGCTAATGCCGTACTGCTGAGTAAGAGGCACGTAAACCAAAACTACCCGCGTAGCCGCCGCCCGGCGCACTACTACAAAGTTGCCCAGGCTGGTGCGGGCCAGGCGCTCGGGGCGCGTGTCGGCTATTTCGGCGGCAGCAGGCAGCGGCCCAGCGGCCGACCACTGCCGCAATTGGCCGCTCTCAAATAAAAAGAGCGGGTACGTGCTGTGGCCGAGCAGGCGCCCAAAACTCAGCTTCTGGGGCGACTGGCTGGCTACTAGCGCTTCGTCGGCTTCGCGCCGGGCCGTGGCCGTGGCTTGCTGCACCAAGCCTTGCACCTGCGCGGCCGCTGGCGGCACCGCTGCCCTGGCCGCCGGGCCAAAATAGCTGGCAAGGACACCGATTTCGAAACAAAGCAAGCCACTCACTATCAGCAGCATGGTTCCTAAAAAATCTAGCCCGCGCTGCTTCCAGGAGTTAAAAAGCCCCATAACCTAATAACCTAGCTTATCAAAAAGCCCTGGCCGACTGCCGGCCCAGGAATGCCGCACAGCCAGCCAGGGCTGGATAGAAAGGCAAGTGGCTTGCCTTCCGCAAAAACCGGGCAAATACCGTTTGCCTTAGGCCGTTTTGTCTTTCAGATACCGCTTGTCAAACCGCACGCCCCCAAAAGCATACAACATGACGGCCCGGGCGTAGCGAAACGAAGGAGGCGTGAGCAGCAGCATAATAACCGATACCGCCGTGACGTACACCCACGTATCGGGGTCGCCAAAAAACCAGTACAGCACTGCACCCGTCACCAGTACTATCGGCACCGCGAAGGCAAAGCTAATGTACATAGCCCCCCAATAGAAGCCCGGCTCGGGCTCGTAATGTTGCTTGCACACGGGGCACGCCTCGGGCATGTCGGTCAGGTGCGGCAGGTTGTAGGTATCGTAGTTGAAGAGCGGGCCGGTGTGGCAGCGCGGGCAGCGCTGCGCCAGCAGCGCCAGCCACCACGGCCCAATGGGCCTCACGCGGCCGTGGCACGCTTCGGATGCGTGCGCCGATACCAGAAGTAGCCTACTGCGCCCATCAGGATGTACGGCACTATCATCATGTACACAATGCCTTTGTTGAGGCCCGCCACGTCGTAGTCGTCATTTTCGGCTTTCGCGGCTTCCACCTGCGCCTTACACATCACGCACTGCGCCTGGGCGGGCGCGGTGGTCAGCAACTGGCCGAGCAGCAGGAAGCTCAGCGCAAAGGCAAAAATTAGCTTTTTCATAGCTTCAAAACACTGGTAATAAGGTAAAGGTTAGCGCCGGGCGGTTTTTAGGCGGCCGCGTAATAAGGGGCAATCATGAAATACACGATGACGCCCGTAATAGAGACGTAAAGCCACACCGGAAAGGTCCACCGGGCGATGGCTCGGTGCTTGGTGTATTGGCCGGTAAGGGCAAAATATAAGGTAAACAGTACCAAGGCCACCGTAACTACCGCTAAGCTAATATGCGTTAGCAGCAAGAAGAAATAAACAGCTCGGGCTGCGCCCACGCCCCCAAAATGCGTGCTGGGCACCTGCGAATGATACGCGACGTAGGATACCAGAAATAATGCGCCCAACCCAAAAGCCGCTAACATGGAAGCACGGTGCGCCAGCACGTTTTTTTGGCGGATAAAATAAAAGCCAACCAGCAGCGCTATGGCCGTCAGCGAGTTCAATCCGGCGTTCAATGCTGGCAGCCAATACAAATGGGCAGCGGCACCTTCAATCTGAAAAATACCCTTAAAGTAGAATAGTACGGCTACCAATACCGGCACGATAATGCCCAGGCCACCCAGAATAATCTTGTATTTGGTATAGTCGCCCGGCTCCAGCACGGGTGGATGCAACTGTTCAGCGGTGGTGGTCATAGGTGTATAGCAAAACGTTAATCTCGGTGATGAGCCGCTCTACTTCGTGGATGTCTGCACCGTCGTAGATGCCCCGCACGTGCCGCGTCTCATCAAGCAGCAACAAGCGCCCAACGGGCAAAGTTGCCGGCTCGGTAGCGGGCCGGAAAGGCAGGTTTTGGGGCCGCAGGGCGGTTAGCCCTAGCTCATACTGGGCCAAGTGCCGTAGCGTGTCGGGCGAGGCGGCCAGCACAAACCACTTGCCGCTGATGGTGCCGTACTGCTCGCTCAGCTTTTCGAGCTGCTCGTACACGTTTGCTTTGGCTGTATCGGCGCTCGGGACCAACGTAGCTAGCCGCACGCGGGGCTCACGACGAAATTTTTCCTGCACGCGCATCATGCCGCGAGCAGCCTGGGCATCCTGAGCACTAGCGGGCGTGGAAGCAACTACCTGCATGATGCACAAACCTTGATTTAGTGCTTGGCTCGATACAAAGCGCCCACCCGCCGCTGGCAGCCGAAACGGCCGCATCTGGTGGTAAACAGTATCGCGCTGCCACCCTCCGCCGACAGTGCGGACAGAGTCCGCTCGCTCGGGCAGGTAGGTTGGCAGCGCGTAATGATTGGAACCGAAGCCGTACAGAAACAGAAAGGCCAGTACGGGCACCAGCAAAAGCAGCCCCAGCAAGATGGTTTGGCGGGGCCGCATCGGCTAGCTGCTAAACATGTGCGAAAGGGTTTCGCCAATAAACGACCCTTCCGTTACTAACGCAACTACCAGCCATACCAACAGCGAAGTCGGAATAAGGACGGTCCAGATGAGGCTTTTGACCTCGTGCTTCAGATGCATAAACTCGCCCACGATAAAGAATGCCTTCAAAATAGTGAGCACGATGAAGATGCTGTTGCGGAAAGTGCGCCAATCGGGCGAAGTCAAGGCGAAAGCGATGGCAAACTCAATAGCCGTAATAATTACCAGCACCCAAAAAGTTTTCCAAATCCAAGCAGTGTTGGGCTTGGCAATTTCGCCAGGAACGTAGGCGTGTTCGGTGGTAGCGTGCGCAGACATTAGTTAGAATTTTAAGCTTTGAATGCTGAATGCTGAATACCTAACGAGAGGCACTCAGCATTCAATAGGCAACATCCAAGATGCTGATTTACACCAGATAGAAGAACGTGAATACGAACACCCACACTAGGTCTACAAAGTGCCAGTAAAGGCCAATCTTCTCAACCATTTCGTAGTGGCCCCGCTTCTCAAATGTACCGTTGGTGGTGGCGATGAAGCACCACACCAGCAGGCAGACGCCGGAAAACACGTGCGTGCCGTGGAAGCCAGTAATAAAGAAAAACAAGTCAGCAAAGAGCGGTGGGCCGTACTCGTTGGTGGCTAGATTCGCACCGTGCATCACCGAGCCGTCGGCCATGAGCAGCCCTTTTTCGGAGCCGCCGATGAAGTGGCTCCATTCCCAAGCCTGGGAACTGAGGAACATGGCGCCAAATAGGATGGTCCACAGCAACCATTTCTGCACGTCAGCTTTGTCCATGCGGTGACCAGCTTCTACGGCCAGCACCATCGTCACGGAGCTGAAGATGAGAATCATCGTCATCAGCGCCACGAAGGCCAGCGGCAAATCCATGCCATGCAGGCCGGGGAAGCCGTTGAATACCTTTTCGGGAATAGGCCAGTGGGCGGTGCTGAAGAAAAATTTGTCAGCAGTACCAACAAAAACGCCATGTTTATGGCGAATCATGCCGTAGGCCGTTAGGAAGGCTCCGAAGGTGAAAGCATCCGATAACAGGAAGAACCACATCATCAGCTTGCCGTAGCTCGCTTTGAAGGGTTCGTTGCCCCCATCCCAGGTGCCGGTGCGCGGGGCATCGGCGTAAATGGGGGTGGAGGAGGACTCTAGGGTGGTCGAGTGGGCCATAGCAGGCGGCAAAATAGACAGAACTACCTTACGGCAGTTCGCGGATTAGTGGTTCAAAAGTAGGAACAAATACAGGTACAACCAAAGGCCGCCCAGGAAGTGCCAGTAGAGCGTAGCATTGCCAATTGAAAGCATAGCCCGCGAATGCACTTGATAATTAAGGCTTCGCTTGAGCACGACGGCCACGAAAATAAGCCCCGTGACTAGGTGAAAAGCGTGGACGCCCATGAGCACGTATACGAAAGAGCCCGACGGATTGGCATCGGCCCCGCCGAAGAAAGTGCGGCCCGCCACTAAATCGCCCCAAGAATGCACCTGCCCAAATAGGAAAACTGTGCCCAAAACCAGCGTAAGGAATAAACCAATCTGCACCTTTTTAATCTCATCATGCTTGGCCGAATACAAGGCCCACTGCATAGCAGCGCTACTGAGGGCGATAGCAATCGTGTTGAATAGCAAGCTAATAGGCAAATCAAACTCGCGCCAGTTGCCTTCGTCGCGCCGCACAATGTAGCCGCTAGTGAAAGCAGCAAACATCATGATGATACTAAAAATAAGCAGAATGAGCACCAGACGCTTGGGATGGGTACCCAAGCCTTCTTCCTTGGCGGCCAAAAGTTCGGAGGAATTCATAAAAAATAGTGGTTTTTAGTTTGTCGTTGCCAGAAGTAAATAAGCTACCGTAACGCTCACCTTTGTAACAAACTAATGCTCATTAAAACTCAAACCTTATCTAAAACCAGCGCAATTTGCACGATGGGCAGATAGAGAAAAGACGCAAACATGATACTAAGCGCGGCTTTGCGGTCTTGTGTTCGCATAAGCTGCACGGTCATTAGTAGGAAAAGAACGCCACAAACCAGCGCCACACCCGCCGAAATGCGTCCCGAAATGCCCAGTACCAGTGGCAGCAGCGAAACCGGAATGAGTAGTACCGTATAGGTCATTATCTGGAAGGCGGTACGCAAGTCGCGCTCGCCAGGCGAGGGCAGCATTTTGAAGCCTGCCCGCTTGTAGTCCTCATCAGCTACCCAGGCAATGGCCCAAAAATGCGGAAATTGCCACATAAATTGGATACCAAACAGCACCCAGGCTGCCTCGCCAACATAACCAGTAGCCGCTACCCAGCCGATAAGCGGCGGCAGCCCACCCGGAATGGCTCCTACGGCCACGCAGATGGGTGATAGCGTCTTGAGAGGCGTATAGATGAACCCGTAAAGGATGAGCGAAAGCAGCGACAGAGCCGCCGTGAGTGGGTTGAAACAGTAGGCCAGCAGCCCCAAACCAGTTAGCCCCAGCACCACGCAGAACCCCCAAGCTTCGTTGGGAGAAATGCGGCCCGTGGGCAGCGGGCGGGCTTCGGTGCGCCGCATCAGCTTGTCGAGGTCTTTTTCAAAAACTTGGTTGATGATATTGGCTGAACCCGTAACCAATAGGCCCCCCAGCATTACCAATAGCGTCCGGCTCCAGCTCAGCTCACGGGCTCCTAACAGGTACCCGATAGCGCTAGAAAACGCTACCGTAAACGAGAGTCGAAACTTCAAAAGTTGAAAATAGGCGTGGGCCTTGGTCATTCAGCTAAGGTAGGTTCGTGCTTTTGCGTAGCTTGAAACCAGATTGCAAAGTTACGCATGAGCCGGCCGTAGCCGCACCGATTGGGTACCTCTGACTAACCGATGATAAGCCAAAAGGGCCAAAAACTGCCCACCAAACAGCAGCGTAGCCAGCGTGAGGTGCACGGGCTGAATAACTGCGGGCAGCGCCAGGTAAGCCAGGCTTACGCCCGCCAGCACCTCGGCGGCCAGCACGGCCAGCACGGCGGCCATAATGCTGCGCAAGCGCCCAGCCAGCGGCCACAGCAGATAGGCAGCGTAGGCATTCAGCAAAACCACCAAAATGGACAGGGAACGGTGGACTTTAAACACGTCTCCAAGCTGACTTACCCACGTATCGCGTTGCAGATAGCCAGTTGCCGCAGCCACGTGGTCTACTTGCTCCCGCACTTGCGTTCCCAATACTATTTGCACAAAGGTAACCAGCAGTGCTATCCACAGCAGCAACCGCAAACCTTGAGCGGCAACTGGTGCAGTCGCTGGCTGAATAGCCGTCCATTCGGCAGCCATAGGCGATACTTCGGTGGGCTGCTGCCGAGCGCGGTCGGCGGCGTAAAGCAGCATAGCGACAATGAGCAGGGCCAAGCCCATGTGAATTGTCACCATTATGGGCAATAAATTGGTTGACACGACCAGTGAGCCCAACCAGCCCTGAACTCCGGTTAGCAGCCACCCACCAACCGCAAGCCAAAATACCGGTCGGTCGCGCCGCCAGTACGGCAGTGCCACCACAGCGGTAATGAAGACGAAAATGCCAATAAGGACGCCCACCAAGCGATTGACATATTCAATCCAGGTTTTAGTAGCGTTGAAATCCGTTTCCACATACTGCGTAGGGTGAGCGAAAATCTCGCCCGCTACTTGCCTGAAACCCATGCTGGCCAGAGTGCGGGCTAGCTTCTGATTCTTCTTTACCCGTTGCGCTAAATACACCTGCTTATAATCCGCTGGCAGTTGGCTGATGTCTGTTGGGGGCACCCATTGGCCAAAGCATTTGGGCCAATCGGGGCAGCCCATACCAGAGCCACTAGCCCGCACCACGCCTCCTACCAGAATAAGCAGGTAGATACTACATACCGTCAGCACGCTCCAAAAGCGAAAACGGCGCACAAAACCAGTTGGCTGCATACTATCAAGAGTGAGCGAATGAAGAGCTTTTGCTGACGCTTTTGTTAACAAAAAGAAACGGGCCGCCGTTGCGCGGCGGCCCGTTCAGGCAAAACTTAGTTTTCGGTTTAGTCTTCCATTTCCCGTTCGTAGGGCATGTTAGAAGAAGCCGTTTGCGAGTAAGGTACGTTTTGCGGAATAAAGTCCGTTTCCGCACCTGGTTTGCTGTAATCATAGGGCCAGCGATACACGGCTGGGATTTCACCAGGCCAGTTGCCGTGACCGGGCACGATGGGCGTCGTCCACTCCAGCGTCGTCGAGTTCCATGGGTTTTGCGTGGCGCGGCGCCCCCGGAAGATGCTGTAGAAGAAATTGAAGATGAAGATGAACTGAGCAAAGAACGCAAGGATAGCGGCTGCTGAAATGAACTTGTTCAGGTCAGCAAACTGGCTGAATGCGTCAAAACCGGTCCAAGAGTAGTAGCGACGGGGGAAGCCCGCGATACCTACGTAGTGCATCGGCATAAATACGAGGTATACACCAATAAATGTCAGCCAGAAGTGAATGTACCCAAGCTTTTCGTCCATCATCCGGCCGAACATCTTGGGGAACCAGTGATAAACACCAGCAAACAAACCAAAGAAGGCCGACGAACCCATTACCAAGTGGAAGTGAGCTACTACGAAGTAGGTGTTGTGCATCTGAATATCCAAAGTAGCATTGCCGAGGATAATACCGGTCAAACCACCCGAGATAAAGAGCGACACGAAACCGATGGAGAACAGCATAGCCGCCGTGAAACGGATATTGCCGCGCCACAGCGTAGCCAGCCAGTTAAATACTTTCACGCCCGAAGGCACAGCGATAATCAACGTCAGGAACATGAATACCGAGCCCAGGAAAGGATTCATGCCCGTTACGAACATATGGTGAGCCCACACAACGAAGGACAACAGCGAAATACCAATCAGCGAGCCAATCATGGCACGATAGCCAAAGATGGGCTTCCGCGAGTTGGTCGATAGGATTTCCGACACCATGCCCATAGCAGGCATGATTACGATGTAAACCTCCGGGTGACCTAAGAACCAGAATAAGTGCTGGAACAGGACTGGCGAACCACCTTGGTTATGCAATGCTTGCCCGGCAATGTAGATATCAGACAAGAAAAACGAGGTACCGAAAGAACGGTCAAAAACCAGTAGAAGCGCAGCCGACAGCAACACCGGGAAGGACAAAATACCTAGGATAGCAGTGAGGAAGAAAGCCCAAATAGTGAGAGGCAACTTGCTCATGCTCAGACCACGAGTACGCAGGTTAATTACCGTCGTAACGTAGTTAACACCGCCCAGCAGCTGTGATACGATGAAGAATACCATCGATACCAGCCACATCGTCATGCCCATGCCCGAGCCCGAAATAGCCTGAGGCAAAGCGGATAGGGGTGGGTAGATGGTCCAGCCGGCAGCAGCAGGCCCCGTTTCCAGAAACAAGGAGGCAAACATTATAATGCTCGATAGGAAGAAGAACCAGTACGAGAGCATATTCATGAAGCCCGAAGCCATATCTCTTGCCCCTACCTGCAACGGAATTAGGAAGTTAGAGAAAGTGCCCGACAAGCCAGCAGTCAGCACGAAGAATACCATTATGGTACCGTGCATTGTAACGAGCGACAAATAGAATTCTGGATTCAGCTTGCCGCCTTCAATCCATTTGCCCAAGAAAGGCTGGAGCCAGTCCATTGTAGCCTCAGGCCAACCCAATTGCAAACGAAACAAGCTCGACAACGTACCACCTACGATTGCCCAAAATATCCCCGTAATGAGGAATTGCCGGGCAATCATTTTGTGGTCTTGGCTGAAAACGTACTTCCACAACCAGTGTTGGTCATGATGGTCGTCGTGCCCGTGCAAGTGGTCGGCATGCTCGGTGTGGGGTACCGGAGCGGTGCCGATATCACCATGGGCAGAGGCCGAAGCGGGGATATTAGTAGCCATATAAAAAACTATTACTAGTAAAAATCAACTTACATCGCCGACTGCGCCGATAAAGGGGCAGCTTGGGTTTCGCCTGTTTCGCTAATGGCAGCTTCTTGCGCACCTTTAGAACCGCCTTTGCCCAAGCCAGCTTGCTGGCTGGTTTGCTTGTACGAGGCCATCATATCAGCATTGGCTGAGTTCGGGCTTTGCTTGGCGTACCATGCCTGGTAGTCGTCGGGCTCGTCAACAACGAGGGTGGCCTTCATAGCATAGTGGCTTTTACCGCACACTTGGTTGCAGGCCAGCTCATATTTGAAGTTAGGATTGCCCAAGTGCGCCCGCATCTCATCGGTCGTCATGGTAGGCGTGAACCAGAATCGGGTTGGCATACCGGGTACGGCATACATCTGCACCCGGAAATGCGGCATATACACAGCGTGCAATACATCGCGCGAGCGGATTTTAATTAGTACCGGATGGCCTTTAGGCACGTGAATCTCGGTGGCAGTGAAATCGTCTAGCGCCGCTTTGTCGCTTAGGTCAAATCCAAAATCGTTGGAAGCGTCAATCAAACGGTAGTTAACCACTCCCAATTTCATATCGCGACCAGGGTAACGCACGAGCCAGTTGTACTGCTTACCCATAAGCTCCACTACGACCGAATCCTTAGGAGCAGGACCAGTGATGCGGGTCCAAGCCTTCCAGCCGGCAAAAATCAACGAGGCCATCACAATAGCCGGGATGATTGTCCAGATTACTTCAATGGTATTGTTATGCGCAAAGAAGTATGCCCGGCGGTTTTCTTTATGCTGATACTTATAAGAGTAAACAAACAAAAGAACTTGGGTCAGAACAAACGCAATACCAATAACAGTCATGGTCGTCCAGAACATCCGCTCCATGGCATGGCCATGTATGGATGCAATAGGCGGATTCATTTTGCTGAAATTCTCAGAAAATGACCAGAAGAAGGCGATTCCACCAACAACCATGAATACCAGCATTAACACCGCATTTACGCGATTGCTCATGCCAATTTCACGGACGTATGCCCCAGAGAAGATGGAGGTTAAAATCTGAAGCCGGAACAGAAGGCCGAACACGACCAGCAGCAGCGCCAGCACCAGTAAAATAGTTAAAGCAGTCATTTTATAGAGCTTAGAGAGTAGAGCTTAGAGCTTAGAATAAGCTGGCTGCTATTAGCAGTTTCAGCGCTAAAACTAAGCTCGTGTTTCTCAGTGCTAATGGTTAGGTCGTGTGGTGAACGCTTTCTTCTACAAAGGGATGGTTAACGGGAATCAGCGAAGCAGAAGCCAAGCGACGAGTAACCAATACGAGGAATGCGCCTAGCAGAATTAAGGCTACTCCTATTTCAATGAGAAACCCATTTTCGCCCTTCATAGTGCCCGGCATAAACATCAAATAGAAGTCTGACCAGTGACCTATTAGTATAGCGATACAAACGATTTTAAGCATAATCATTTGACGTTTAGCATCGCGCGTCATCAATGCCAGGAAGGGGAAGGCGAAATTGATGAGCAAATTACCGTAGAACATCCACGTGTAACGACCATCGAACCCCCCTAAACGCTGATTGAAGTAGACAGATTCTTCAGGAAGGTTGGCATACCAAATCAGCATGAACTGAGAAAACCATACATAAGTCCAGAATATGCTAAAGCCGAACATCAGTTTACCCAAGTCATGGAAATGGTTCGAGTTCAGCATTCTCAGATAGCCAGCCTGCTTAAGGAAGATAGCAATTAGCGTAGTTGCTGCGATGCCAGATACCCACCATGAGGCGAACACATACCATCCGAACATAGTGCTGAACCAGTGCACATCTACCGACATAACCCAGTCCCAAGCCGACATCGACGATGATACGGCGAACAATACTAGAAAAAGAGCAGCGGCAATGATGCTTTTGTGGAAGTAGTAAGTGCCGCCATTTTGGTCTTCCTGCAAGGATAGCTGACGCAGTTTCCAACTGAAAACCGCCCAAATGGTAAGGTAGCTCACCATACGGATAATGTAGAAGGGGACACTCAGGAAGCCGCTTTTGCCGGCAACAATCTTATCGTAGTTTGCGCTGCCCTTGGTCATAATGCCCGGCACCGTCCAGTGGAAGAGGTCATGGTTGATAAGGCTTAGGCCAAATACCACCAGCAGCAATACCCCACCAGGTATTAACCAAGCACTTAGGGCTTCGTTGATGCGCTTTACCACTACCGACCAGCCAGCGTAAGCTACGTACTGGATAGCCATAAATACAGTACCTACTACCGAAATACCTATCAGGTAAACATTGCTTTGCCAGAGGCTTACCAGCAGGCGTTTTAGCCACAATGGGCTACCCGCGTGTTCCGCATGGCCAGCGGCGGTGGCAGTATGCGCCACGCCTTCGTGATGCCCGGTACCCCAGCCCAAAAAGGCAGCCAGGAGCCCGAGAGCCAGCACAACCACGCCAGCCACGATAATAGTAACGAACGTGCGCTGTAGCCCAGGATGCTCCTGCAAGTGCTCAGCCACAACGGATTCGTGATGATGCGTCAAAGTTGCCATATTCTATATGTGATATTACATAGAGCCATTACGGCCTTTGTCACCCTGGGCGGGCGTTTCAGAGCCAGTGTGAGCTTGGGCCTGGCCTTCTGCTTTCTGATTAGCTCCGTCGGTCTGCTGCGAAGCATTACCTTCCTCGGCGCTAGTTGTCGGGGCCGGAGCATTAACTTTTACTAGCTTGGACAAATCAGCCGGGTCATTGTTAAGCTGTAGCACACGCACGTACATCGCGATTTTCCAACGCTCCTCGGGGTTTACCTGCGAGCCGTGCGGCATCATGCGATTGCGGCCCCACTGAATGACGTGATAGATGTGGCCATCGTTCATCGTCTTGTACGCTCCTGCCGAATAGTTAGGAACCCCTTTAAACTTTTGTCCTACTGGACCTTGGCCATCGCCTTTCTCACCGTGGCAATGCTGGCAATTGCGCGTATAAAGCACTTGCCCTTCCTCAATATTAGCCTTTGTGTAGGCATAAGGATTATTAAGCGTCCGCTCAGCTATTCGCACACTGTCCTTCGGGATGTGGCTATAATAGTTGAGCTTACCACGTGGTACGGTACCATTGGCCGGCGTGCGCTCGTTGATACCGAAAGCGTTTATCGTATTGAAGCTAGTCTGGCGTAGCGGCTCGTAAGGGATAGACTCGTACATCTCCGGCGCATATTCCACGCCAGGGTCGTTGGGGTCCGTCGAGCAGGCCCCTAGACCAGTGCTGAGTAGCAAGGCGGCCGCGTACAGCCCAGGTTTGGTGAAGAGCGACATCATTAGAAGTTAGTCATTTCCTTTTGATTGACTTCGCTGGCGCCGTTTTCGCGGAGCAACTGGGTCAATTGTGGCAGTTGCGAACTGTTCGCGTCTAATTCAATCGCCAACACGAACTTGTCGTCGGTCGAGCGCGCATCCAGCACCGGCGTCTTAAAGCGCGGGTACAGCTTGCATATCGTGTAAAAGGTGATTACCATGCCATGGCACGTGAAAAATACCGTTAGCTCGAAGCTCACCGGGATAAAGGCCGGCAGGGCGATGTTAGGCTTACCACCAATAATCATCGGCCAGTCAAAACCCAGCATGTAAATCTGCATCCACAGAGCAAACGACAACCCGCACAGCCCGTAGAAAAAAGCTGCGATAGGTAAACGCGAACGCTCGATACCTAATGCATCATCGATGCCGTGAACCGGATAAGGAGAAAACACTTCGTATATCTTCACTCCAGCAGCTCGCACGTTGTCGATGGCATGAAGCAAAACGTCTTCGTCTTCAAAAATACCGAGCGCAAAACGCTTGGTTGAGCTGTGGGTAGCTGCCTCAACAGCGACCGGAGCAGCAGTGATAGCTGAGCTAGTCATTTTGCTTGTTGTAGTTAACAGGTGCCGAAGCCGGAACGCCAGGAGTTGAATAAGGAGCCGGTGAGTTCAAGCGGCTAGCGGACTGCGAGCCGTTATTAGGGCCACCGTAAGTTGGGCCATTGTCTACTCCGTACTTCAGGACTGACTTAACTTCAGCCATGTTGATGACGGGGAAGAACTTGGCGAACAGTAAGAACAGTGTGAAAAACAAGCCAATTGTGCCCACATATACTCCCACGTCGATGATAGTAGGCGAGAACATTGCCCACGAAGAGGGGAGGTAATCGCGGTGTAGCGACGAAACTATAATTACAAAGCGCTCAAACCACATCCCGATGTTCACAATGATGGAAAGGATGAACGTCATGGTAATGCTATAGCGAATGCGACGGAACCACACCATTTGGGGCGAAATAACGTTGCAAGTCATCATGCTAGCGTAAGCCCACCAGTAGGGACCAGTAGCACGGTTGATAAAGCAATACTGCTCATACTCTACCTGCGAATACCAAGCGATAAAGAACTCCGTGATGTAGGCAACACCAACAATAGAGCCAGTCACCATCATGATTTTGTTCATGAGGGCGATGTGTTCCAGCGTAATATAGTCTTCGAGGCGGAACACGATGCGGGTAATAAGCATCAGCGTCAGTACCATGGCAAAACCCGAGAAGATAGCACCAGCTACGAAGTAAGGAGGGAAGATGGTCGTGTGCCAGCCTGGTACTACCGAGGTTGCAAAGTCCATTGACACAATCGTGTGTACCGAAAGTACCAGCGGAGTCGAAACACCAGCTAGAATCAGCGATACTGTTTCGTAGCGCGACCAGTGCTTGGCAGAGCCTTTCCAACCCATGCTCAACAGCGAGTAGCTCACCTTGGCAATTTTGCCTTTGGCACGGTCACGAATAGTAGCAAAATCAGGCACCAGACCCGTGTACCAGAATACCAGTGATACCGTAAAATAAGTCGAGATAGCGAACACGTCCCACAAAAGAGGCGAGTTAAAGTTAGCCCATAGAGAACCCAGCGTATTCTGTAGCGGAAATACGTAGAAAGCCAACCACGGACGCCCCATGTGTAGCACCGGGAACATAGCCGCGCAGATTACCGCGAAGATGGTCATTGCCTCAGCTGCCCGGTTAATCGACGTCCGCCATTTCTGGCGGAACAGCAGCAGTACGGCTGAGATGAGTGTACCGGCGTGGCCGATACCTACCCACCACACGAAGTTGGTGATGTCCCATGCCCAACCAATGGTTTTATTAAGGCCCCACTCGCCGATGCCGTACCATAGAGTGCGGTACACGGAATAGAAAAATACGCCTAGTAGAACCAACGCCACCGACAAGGCAGCCATCCACCGCACATTGGGGGCAGCTTCTACTTGGTAGCAAATATCCTGCGTGACGTCGTGGTACGTCTTACCACTCGTTACGAGCGGCTCGCGTACTGGTGATATGTGCTGCATAGGAATGAATATTAAAAACTTAACTTTTACTTATCGGGCAGCTTAGCCTAGGCGTTTTCCTTTTCAGCCTGCTCTTCAGGATAGAATTCCGAAGCCGAATTGCGAATTTTGGTCAAGTAAGTGACATTGGGCTGCACGTTGATAGAATCCAGTACGTGGAAAGCGCGCTCACCGTCTTCACGGCGCAGCAATTGGCTAATCCGGCTGCTAGGGTCACGCATATCACCAAACAAAATCGCTTCGGTGGGGCAAGATTGTGCGCAAGCTGCTATTACTTCGCCATCTTTCGGGCGGCGCTTCTGCTTTTTAGCTTCCAGCTTACCTAGCTGAATGCGCTGTACGCAGAAAGAGCACTTTTCCATCACACCACGGGCTCGTACCGTTACGTCAGGGTTCAGCACCATGCGGCCGAGGTCGGTGAACATGTGGCCGTTCACATCCTGAAACTTCTCGTTAGAGTAGTACGAGAACCAGTTAAAACGACGAACCTTGTACGGGCAGTTGTTGGCGCAGTAGCGCGTGCCTACGCAACGGTTGTAGGTCATTTGGTTCAGGCCTTCCGAGCTGTGCGTAGTAGCTAGTACCGGGCACACTGTTTCGCAAGGGGCGTGGTTGCAATGCTGGCACAGCATGGGCTGGAATACTACCTGCGGGTTGTCCGAAGGGTCTTCCATTTTAGCATAGGTGTCCAGTTTGCCATCCTTCTCAAAGCCACCTTCTTCATGCGCATCCGAGCTATAGTAGCGGTCGATACGCATCCAGTGCATCTCGCGGCGGTTGATTACCTGCTGCTTACCAACTACGGCAATGTTATTCTCGGTCTGACACCCAATCACGCACGAGCCGCAGCCGATGCACGAGTTGAGGTCAATGGCCATGCCCCAGTGGTGGTCATTATACTGATAATCCTGCCACAGCGATACTTTGCTGGGCTTCTCAAGGCCTTCGGGGGTAGCGATTTTCTCGTACTCCGTTACTTCCTTGGGATTTTCGCGGTATTGCTTGAGACTGGCTTCCTGCACTACCTCGCGGCGGTCCATGATGGTGTGGTGCGTTTGCGTCTGCGCGATGGGGCTATTAGCGCCCGTCGCTTTCAGCGTAACGTTGTTGGTGTAGATAATGCCGTCGCGGGTAATCTGCGCCAGCGGGTAAGCATTCTCTCCCACCTTATTACCTACGTTGCCAGCCATCAGGCGGCCGTAGCCAAGCGCGATAGCAACCGTGCCCTCGGCTTGACCCGGCTGAATGAGCACGGGCAAGTCGAGCGGTTTGGCAAGGCCGGGGGCGCTTACGCTCACTACGTCATTCTGCTCCCACTTATTAGCGATTGCCAAGCCACGCGGCACAGCCACGTAGTTGCCCCAGGTGGCTTTCGAAACCGGGTCGGGCAATTCTTGCAGGAAAGGATTATTGGCTTCAACGCCTCCTTCACCAATGCCTACTTTTTCGTAGAGTACTGCCTCTAGCGCGCCGGCGGGCACGGCAGGAGCCGTGCGCAGACGGCTTATCGCTTCGGCCGCGCCGATAGCCGGGGCCGAAAAGGCGGGCGCAGCAGCAAGAGCAGTGCCGTTGGCTACCCCATCATGAACTGCTTTGTCCCAGGCAGCCTGGAAGCCAGCACCGCCCATCACGTTTTTCCAGCCGTCGCGCAGGAAGTTGTAATAATTCTCGTTCGAACCAGCCCAACGCAGGAAGCTTTCCTGGCCCTGGCGGGTCTTAAACAGCGGAGTAATGGCAGGCTGGCCCAGGCTCAACGAACCGCGCTTGGGCTCGTAGTCATTCCACGATTCCAGCCAGTGGCTGTCGGGAGCATGGTACTGACACAGGAAGCTGGTTTCGTCGATGCGGTCGTTGAGCGATACGCTCAATGCAGCTTTTGCGATACCGGCTTTGATTTGCTCGCCCTTGGGGTGGTTATAAACCGGGTTAGCATTGTAGAAGAATACTGCACTGACGGCGCCGCTATTCAGGTCGCTTACAAACTGCGACATGCGGGCATCGTCGCCCTGCCGCACGTAAGACGGGTTGGTAAGGTCAAGTGTGGTGCCTACGTTGCCAAGTGCTTGGTTGATAGCAGCTACCAACGCCTGCACGGCGGGGTCATTCGAGCCGGCTACCACCAGCGAAGAGCCCCGGTTGGCGCTCAACTCCTTAACAGCAATGTCGAGTTGGGTTTTGAGGTCCAACTTAGCATTTTGGTTCTTGGGTAGCGCCGGAGCAGCTCCGCCACCGGCAATAGCACTGTACAGGTACAGCGCGGCCGCGCCCATTTGCGAAGGCTTAATCGGCACGCGCACGTCGGCATTAGAGCCAGTGAGCGAAAGGGCTGCCTCAAACTGGAAGTGGCGCGACATGGTGCGCTTGTCGCTGCTCACCTTGCGGTTGGTGATGTACTGACGCGAGTACTCTACGGGCGAAATCCAGGTGCCCAAAAAGTCGGCACCCAAGCTTACGATAACGTTAGCACGGCTAAAGTCATAAGCTGGCAGCACGCCGCCGTTAGCTTGCAGCAGGCCCGAAGCCGAGTTCACATCGTACATGATGTGCTCGACGTTGCGGTACCGGCCAGCGAAAGCCGCGATGGCACGCTTGGTGCTGGGGCTAATAATGGTAGGCGATACAATCGCGATTTTGCCCGTGTTAGCGGCCAATGCAGCACGAATCGCAGTATCTACTTTATCAAAATCGGCTTCCTTGCCTTTTGCCAGGAAGTGCTGCAAGCGAGCGCCATCGTAGAGGCTAAGCACGGCTGCTTGAGCACGAGCCGAAAGGCCGCCCCGCGTTACGGGCGATTCCGGGTTGCCTTCCAATTTAATCGGCCGGCCGTCGCGGTTCTTTACGAGTACAGCGTTGTAGTCTGAGCCGGTGAAATACGTGGAAGCGTAGAAATTGGAAATAGTGGGGTCAACTTCTTCCGGCTTGTTGAGATAAGGAATAGCCTTGCGTACCGGCGCTTCGCAAGAGGCTAGCGTGGCAGCGGCTACGCTGAAGCCCATGAGCTTCAGAAAATCTCGACGCGGAGCTGCGGCAGCTTCGTCGGCAGCACCGACACGGCCTTCTTTCACCGGCAGAAAGTCGGGAAACTCGGCGAAGGCGTTTTTGGCAAACTCCGGCGAATTATCCAGTTCTTCAATTCCCTTCCAGTATTTCATTTTTGGGGACTTAGGGACTTGCGGGCTTGGCGTTGGTAGTCCAAACCGCCCGCGCCCAGAAGTAATATAAGATAGGCTAAAATTATTCAGGCAGGGTGCGAGAGGTAAGTAGTTTGAAAACCACACTGTTTTCTAAACTACCTACTTAATCGCTTAGTAGTGGCACTTCGAGCACTCGGTGCCGCCATTCGACGAAACCGTGAAGGGCACTGCATTATTCGACTTGTCGTGCAGTTTCACGAGGTTGTCGTAGTAGGCGTTGCCTTTCGTGTTGAGCGGCGTTTCGCGGTGGCAGTTGATGCACCAGCCCATGGTGAGGGCCGAGTACTGGTAAACCACTTCCATGTTCTGGATGGGGCCGTGGCAGGTCTGGCACTGAATGCCGCCTACCTGCGTGTGCTGCGAGTGGTTGAAGTAAGCCAAGTCGGGCAGGTTGTGAATACGAACCCACTGGATAGGCTGCTTGCGCTCGATGGCGCGGTAGATTTTCTTGATTTCGGGCGATTCCGTCTTAATCTGCGAGTGACAGTTCATGCAGATGTTAGCCGACGGAATGTTGGCCGACTTGCCTTTGTATACCGACGTGTGGCAGTATGCGCAGTTGATGTTGTTTTCACCAGCGTGCAGCTTGTGCGAGAAGGCAATGGGCTGCGTGGGCTGGTAGCCCTGCGTGAGGCCTACCGCCATCACGCTTTGCACGCCAGCATACAGCAGGGCTAATGCTACGACAGCCCCCACTATACCACGCAGCGCCGACGACTGATACAAGCCAGCCCAGTCAAAGCGCGAGTTCAGCACTTCTACGTCGCGGCCATCTAGGTCTTTGCGGCCGCGCAACACGTCCTTCATCAGGTTGGCGATGATGGCCAGCGTAACTACCAGCACAATCAGCACAACTACCAAGACGATAAGCAGAATGTCGGCGTATTTGCCCGCGCCAGCTTCGGCGGTATCCCCACCAGTAGCAGCAGGCTGCTGCCCATCAACGGCTGGTTTATTCGCAACAGTTGGGCCTGCTCCTTCTTGCGAGCCAACCCAAGCTATAATGCTGGTAATTTCTTTGTCCGACAAACCAAAAGACGGCATTTGCTGCTTGCCGTTTTCATTGTATAGCTTCACGGCATATTCGTCGCCGCTGGCTACAACTTTTGCGGAGTTCTTAATCCAAGGAATAAGCCAGCCGATGCTGCGGCGCTTGGTGATGCCAGCCAAAGCCGGCCCTACTACCTTCTCATTAACAGCGTGGCACTGCGCACAGTTAGCTTTAAATAAAGCATCGCCAGCCGCGATGGCGGCGGCATCAGCGCCACCGGTGGCCGGGGCAGCACCAGCCGTCGCATTGGGGGCAGTTACGCCTTGCTTGCTCGGGGTTGCTGTGGAGGTGGCATCCTGCGCGGCGGCAGTGCCCGCCAACGTCAGAAATAGTGCTAGCACCCAATATTTAGTGCGTGATAGAAAGCTATTCATCTTCAAAACGAACCAGTAAAACGGAGGACGAGCGTACCCGTTCCGGGGCACAAATGTAGGCTAGGAATCGCGGGCAGCAAAGGTACGGAGGGCATTTTGGCTCCTTGCCAGCTTATTTAGAAACACCCCAAATAAGCAAAAGTAGACGATTTTTCAATAGCTCACGCTACCCCTTATACTAAAGGTATTGGTCAAAAGGCCAATGGCCAATGCACCAGCTTATTTTTCCTAAGCAGTTCAGGCATACTCCTAAACGAGCTTTCTATAGTTACATAGCTCGATGTAAAAGGCAAGCCCATGCCAAGCCGGTAGCTATAGCGTATTTTCAAGGGCACTTGGCAATATGTCGGAAAATCAGTACCTTTGCACCCCAATTCATTTTTCACTCAATTAAATCAACCCCGTCAATGGACGTAAGAAATTACGAGACGGTCTTCATCCTCACCCCCGTGCTGAACGAGGGCCAGGTGCAAGAGACGGTCGAGAAGTTCTCGCAGGTGCTTAAGGAAAATAGCGCCG
>JAKONR010000027.1 GCA_022701825.1 Hymenobacteraceae bacterium
ATTGCTCATTGTTAATTGCTAATTACCCGAATATGGATACTGTTTTGTCCCGCGTTGAGCAAGCCTTGGACGGGCTGCGCCCGTACCTGGCCACCGATGGCGGCAACGTGCGCGTGGCCGAAATCACCCCCGAGGGCGTGCTGAAGCTGGAGTGGGAAGGGGCCTGCGGCGCCTGCCCCATGTCGCCCATGACCCGCGCCGGCCTCGAAGACACCGTGCGCAAGGCCGTGCCCGAAATTACGGCCGTGGAAGCGCGCTAACTTCAACTAGAAACTCGTTTTTGACGTCTGTCATGCTGAGCTTGCCGAAGCATCTTGGCTGGTTACGTTTGGAATAACCTCCCAACGAACCAGCCAAGATGCTTCGGCAAGCTCAGCATGACAGACGTTTTTTATTTCCTGCCAACACCTCGCTCCTTACCTACATATGGCCGCTTCGCCCGCCAACGACCCCAGCCTGCACTCCTGGATTGACATCCGGCCCACCGACGATTTTCCGATTCAGAACCTGCCTTTTGGGGTAATCGACGTGCCCGACTGGGGGCCGCGCGTGGCGGTGGCCATCGGCGGCTACGCGCTCGATTTGTACGCCTGCGCCCAGCTCGGCTACTTCGACAGCGTGGCCAGCGACGTGCCCGAGTTGGGCGCGGCGCTACCCAAGGTATTTCGGCGGCGCTCGCTCAATGCGTTTATCAAGCTCGGGCCGCGCGCCTGGCGGGCCGTGCGCGAGCGCGTGAGCGAGCTGCTGCGCCACGACAACCCCACGCTGCGCGACAGCGAATTGGCCGTGCGGACCTGCCTGCTGCGCCAGCGCGACGTAACGATGCTGCGCCCGGTGAAGCCCGCCAACTACACCGATTTTTATTCGAGCCGCGAGCACGCTACCAACGCCGGCCGGCTCTTTCGGCCCGATAACCCGCTGCTGCCCAACTGGTCGCGCCTGCCGGTGGCCTACCACGGCCGGGCCAGCTCCATCGTGGTGAGCAGCACCGACATCCGGCGGCCCCACGGCCAGTACCTGCCGGCGGGCCAGACGGAGCCGGTTTTTGGCCCCACCCAGCAGCTCGACTTTGAGCTGGAAACCGCCTTCGTGGTGGGCCAGGGCACGGCCCTGGGCGAGACGGTGCCCGTGGCCCAGGCCGAAAGCCACATTTTTGGCCTGCTGCTCTTCAACGACTGGAGCGCCCGCGACGTGCAGCGCTGGGAGGCGCAGCCGCTGGGACCGTTTTTGGGCAAGAACTTCGCCAGCAGCGTCTCGCCCTGGGTCGTGACGCTCGACGCACTGGAGCCGTTCCGCGTAGCCGGCCCGGTGCAAGAACCCACGCCCCTGCCCTACCTGCAAACCTCGGGCGCGCACCACTTCGACGTGCAGCTAGAGGTGCTGCTGCTACCAGCCGGCTCCACGGCCGCGCCGCTGGTTATCAGCCACACTACCATGCGCCACTTGTATTGGAGCATGGCGCAGCAGTTGGCGCACCACACTGCCAACGGCTGCCCGCTCGAAGTGGGCGACCTCTGCGCCTCGGGCACCATCAGCGGCCCCACGCCGGGCTCGCTGGGCTGCCTACTCGAAATGACGCTAGGCGGCACGAAACCGCTGGATTTACCCAACGGCTTGCAGCTGAGCTACCTGCGCGACGGCGACACGGTCATCTTGCGCGGCTACGCCGAGCACGGCGGCCTGCGCATCGGGCTGGGCGAGGTGCGCGGCACGGTGCTGCCGGCATCGGAATAAACCGGGCCGCACAAAATGGCGGTTTTGCCTGTTCGTAGCTTAACCCTCGCCCATTTTGGCGGAGCTTCATTTGCTTTTCTTATGCCTACCCACCAGTTTAAAACCACTATCAACTGCGCCAATTGCGTGCGCGCTATCACGCCCGAGCTGAATGCTGAGCCGGCCATTACGGCCTGGCAGGTCGATACCAGCAGCCCTGATAAAGTGCTGACGGTGACTACCGACCTGCCGGCTGCTAAGGTTATCGAGCTAGTGCAGGAAGCTGGCTTCGAGGCGCAGGCGCTGGCCGCAGTTTAGCGCGCGGCGCGTAACTGCTGGCCGATAATTGGGGGCAGTCTCCAGACTGCCGACGTAGGAGCCCGCAGGCTCGCGAGTGCGTCGGTTAGTTTGGAGACTGCTTTTCGCTTGACAGTTCTACGCGAGTCTGGAGACTCGCCCCGCTGGTTGGCTTACCGTTACGCGCTGCGCGCTAAACGGTGGCCAGCAGCGCGCCACTAATACGCTAGCAGTTTCGCCAACGCTACCCCTACCTTTTCAGCCGAAGGCAGCATCTGCTTTTCTAGCTCCACATTGAGCGCGATGGCCGGCAAGTTGGCCGCGCCTAGCGTGGCTACCGGCGCGTCGAGGTCGAGGAAGCAATTGGTTTGGATGCGGCCGGCGAGGCTTTCGGCGAAGCTATTGAGTAGCGGCTCTTCGGTGAGCACCAGCACTTTACCGTGGCGGCGCACGGCCGCCTGCACGCCGTCCCAATCGAGCGGGTTGAGGGTGCGCAGGTCAAGGATTTCGACCAGGCCAGGGTGCTGGCGGCTGGCGGTACGCGCCCAATGCACGCCCATGCCGTAGGTGACAACCACGCAGGTGCCGCCCTGGCGCAGCTTGTCGGCATCGGCCGCCTGGGCGATGGCCGCCCGGCCCAGCGGGATGACGTAGCCCGCCGCTGGCTCCACGGTTTTAGCTTCTTCGGTGCCGGGCACCTTGCTCCAATACAGCCCTTTATGCTCCAGCATAATCACCGGGTTGGGGTCGAGAAATGCCGCCCGCAGCAAGCCCTTCATGTCGGCGGCGTTGCTGGGATACACTACTTTGATGCCCCGAATGGTGAGCAGCGTGCTCTCAATCGAGCCCGAATGGTACGGCCCGCCGCCGCCATACGCCCCGATGGGCACCCGGATGAGCGCCTGCACCGGAAACTTGCCCATGCTCAGGTAGCAGCTCTTACTCAGCTCCTCAACTAGCTGATTCAGCGCCGGCCAGATGTAGTCGGCAAACTGAATTTCGACTATTGGCTTGGCCCCCACGGCCGCCATGCCCGCCGTGCTACCCACGATGTAGGCCTCCTGGATGGGCGTGTTGAACACGCGGCGGTCGCCGTACTTCTTGGCCAGCAGCGCGGCCTCGCGGAACACGCCGCCCAGCTCGCCGCCCACGTCCTGGCCGTAGAACAGCGCTTCGGGGAACTCCCGCAAAATGTCGTCCACGGCGTGCAGAGCGGCGTCTACCATCAGCACTTTGTCGGCGCCGACGGGGGCGCGCTCGCCAGCTTCTTCGAGCACGGCGGGCGGCGCAAACTCGTGGTCGGCGA
>JAKONR010000028.1 GCA_022701825.1 Hymenobacteraceae bacterium
GAGGCGTGGATAATCTTATCCACCAAAGTCGTCTTGCCGTGGTCAACGTGGGCAATGATGGCGATATTCCGAATGTTCTGAGTCATACGTAAGTTTTTGCGGCCGCAAAGGTACGGGTTATCAGGCAGAAAACCGTCACCGTCCTAATTATCTAATTACTAGCCAGCCGGAGTACGGACAGCGGGTAGCGCGCAAAAATTCCATTTCAACTATTTTGGCCCCACCCGGCCTAACATCCGAACGCCGGGCTTTTTGCGTTTGTTAGGGCTCCAACTAGCAGTCCTTCACCTATGCGTCTCTCTTTGCTTTCGCTCTTGCTGAGCGTCGTTATTTTCACCCCTGCCTGCTCCCAAACCCGCGCCGACAAGCCGGTGGCTAGCGTAGTACCCGCCGGCCCCAAAGGTGCTACCGTGACCACCGCTAAGTACCCGCAGCCGCAGCCCGTGACGGGCAAGCCCGGCGAGTTTCCGGTGCAGCACACCGATGCCGAGTGGAAAAAGCTGCTCACGCCCGACCAGTACTACATTCTGCGCCAGGAGGGCACCGAGCGGCCCTTTACCGGCAAATACCACGACAACCATGCGGCCGGCACCTACTACTGCGCGGCCGACCACAACCTGCTGTTTACCAGTGCTACCAAGTTTGATTCGGGCACCGGCTGGCCCAGCTTTTTTGCCCCCGCCACGGTGGCCAGCGTTAAGGTGAAGTCGGACGAGAGCTTTGGCATGAGCCGCGACGAAATAGTGTGCGCCAAGTGCGGCGGTCACCTCGGCCACGTTTTCGACGACGGCCCCAAGCCCACTGGCCAGCGCTACTGCATGGACGGCAACGCGCTGGTCTTCGAAAAGAAATAAATCGGAACTCCTAAATCCAATTTGCGTTTAAGGAAGGCGGTCCATTTCGGGTCGCCTTTTCTTTTGATAATCATGTCCTTTACTACTCGTTCCCGCCTGGCTTGGCTGGCCCTGCCCGCGCTGCTGGCTAGCTGTAGCACTACCGAGCAAACTGCCGAAAGCGCGGCCCCCCGCAGCCTGCCCACGCAAGTAAATTCCGACGCCGACCGCCGCGCCCTCTACAACTCTAACGGCACGGCGGTGCGGGCCGGCGCGCCTGTGCCCGACGCCACGCCCAACGTAATGCGCCTCGGCGAAGAAGCGTCCGACATCAACCGCGCTAAGCGTCCCGAAAGCCTGAACACCAATGATGCTAACATCACGACGCCCGAAACCCGCCTGCGACGCATTGACCAATCGCTGGCCGATACCCTGCGCCGCCCCTAATTCGGCGTAGCCGGGATTTGCGGAGTCTGAACTGTACCTAAAAAAGCGGCCTGTTTCCAACAATCGGAAACAGGCCGCTTTTTTGAAAAGTCACCGAGGCTAAACGTTGTCCACGGCTGCTCCGTCGTTGCTGGTGGCAGTGGGCGTGCTTAAGCTATCACTCAAATTACCAGCATCTTCGGCTGAATTGCTGCGCTTGGGGCGGCCGGGGCTACGGCTGGCAGCCGCCGCGCTTTTGCTAGCAGCGGGGCGGCTGGGAGTTTTGCGAGCCGGGGCGGCTGAGGCGTCAGGGTTAGTCGGAGCTTTGCGGGCGGCGGAGCTTTTGCTAGCCGTGGCACTGGTTTTGGGCGCGGCTGTTTTGGTAGTTGGTTGGTCATCAGCATTCTGCGCGGCAGGCGCGGGAAAGCTCAGGTCGCTGCTGCGGCCGGGCGCTACCGAGTCGTAGTGGCGCACTATCGTGTGCAGGGCCTGCTCAAACATGCGCTCGGTATCCACATCGAGGCGGCGCGTTGCCTCTTTCACCACTTCTTTCAGCTTGGCCTTCGTTTCTTTGCGGATGCGAGTTACCAGCTCACTCATGCGGGCGTCCAGCTCTTTTTGAAGTTGCTTGGCCGCCGTTTTGAGCGTTTGTTTCTGGCTGGCCTTCTGCTCGGCGCGGTCGTCTGCCAAGCCTTTGCTGGCCTGGCGGCCCGCTTTTTCGGCCTTGCGCTGCGCCTTTTCTTCCGGCGTGCGTTTAGCGGAAACTACCGGCGCCTCAGCTACCGAATTATTCTTTTTAGCCATGAGTAAAAGTGGGAATTTGAAGAGGTGAAAAGTGGGCCTAGCTACCAAGCTGAGCCAAAAATAATTTGGCTACTTGGCAAACGAACAAATTGCTACTTGGTTAGCAAGCAATTTTATTTTTAATCGAATCAAGTACCCAAAGCCTGACCCACGAAAAAGCCATCCAAACACGACTTTTAGGCAAAGGGCAAGGGCAAGGTAATTGACGTTTTTATTTCTGCAATGAGCTTACTTCCAGAGCGCTATACCGTTACGGCGGCGCTGCCCTACGCCAACGGTCCCGTGCACATCGGCCACCTGGCCGGCGTGTATTTACCGGCCGATATCTACGTGCGCTATTTGCGCGCTCAAAACCGCGACGTAAAATTTATTTGTGGCTCCGACGAGCATGGCGTGCCGATTACCATTCGGGCTCAGAAAGAAGGTGTTACGCCGCAGCAAATTGTCGATAAATACCACAAAATAATCGGCGATTCTTTTCGCGATTTCAACGTGTCGTTCGACGTGTATTCGCGCACTTCTTCCAAAACTCACGCCGAGGTTTCGAGCGAGTTTTTCAAGAAATTATACGCCGACAATAAATTCATCGAGCAAACCACGCAGCAACTCTACGACGAGCAGGCGGCCCAATTTCTGGCCGACCGCTACGTGGTTGGCACCTGCCCAAATTGTGGCAATGAAAACGCCTACGGCGACCAGTGCGAGCGCTGCGGCACCTCGCTCAGCCCTACGGAATTAATAAACCCACGCTCGATGCTGAGCGGCAACACGCCGGTGCTGCGCGAAACCAAGCACTGGTTTTTGCCCCTCGACCAGTACGAGCCCTGGCTGCGCGAATGGATAATCGAAGGCCACAAAAGTGACTGGAAAACCAACGTCTACGGCCAGTGCAAATCGTGGATAGACCAGGGCCTGCACGCGCGCGCCGTCACGCGCGACCTCGACTGGGGCGTGCCCGTGCCCGTGCCCGGTGCGGAGGGTAAAGTACTGTACGTCTGGTTTGATGCGCCCATCGGCTACATATCGGCTACCAAGGAGGGCTTCCCCGACGACTGGCAGAAATACTGGCAGGACCCCGGCACCAAGCTGGTGCATTTTATTGGCAAGGATAATATCGTGTTCCACTGCATTATTTTCCCGGTAATGCTGAAGGCGCACGGCGACTACATCCTGCCCGATAACGTGCCGGCTAATGAGTTTTTGAACCTGGAAGGCGACAAAATCAGCACCTCGCGCAACTGGGCCGTGTGGCTGCACGAATACTTGCAGGACTTCCCCGGCCAGGCCGACGTGCTGCGCTACGTGCTGTGCGCCAACGCGCCCGAAACCAAGGATAACGACTTCACCTGGAAGGATTTCCAGGCGCGCAACAACAACGAGCTGGTTGCCACGCTCGGCAACTTCGTGAACCGCGCTGCGGTGCTCACGCAGAAGTTCTTCGAGGGTAAAGTGCCCGAGCGCGGCGAACTCACCGAAATCGACGAAGAGGTTTTCCGTCAGATGGCCGAGTTTCCGGCCCGCATCGGTGACTTAATTGAAAACTATCGTTTCCGCGACGCGCTGGCCGAGGTGCTGAACCTGGCTCGCGTGGGCAATAAATACCTGGCCGAAACCGAGCCTTGGAAGCTTATTAAAACCGACGCGGCCCGCACCGGTACCGTGCTACACGTGGCGCTGCAAGTGGCCGCCGCGCTCGTGCCGGTGCTCACGCCCTTCCTACCCGAGTCGGCCGAAAAGCTGGCCAAAATGCTGGCTTTCCAGCCCGGCGACTGGCAAAGCGCCACCCGCGCCGAGCAACTGCCCGCCGGCCACCAATTGCAGGAGCCCGCGCTGCTATTCGCCAAAATCGAAGACGCGGTGGTAAACGCGCAGGTGCAAAAGCTGCTCGATACCAAGCAAGCCAACGCCCTGGCCAACACGCCCGTAACGGCTGCCAAGGAAAACGTGAGCTTCGAGGAATTTGGCAAAATGGACTTGCGCGTCGGCACGATTATCGCCGCCGAAAAGGTGGCCAAAACCAAGAAATTGCTCAAGCTGACCATTGACACCGGCCTTGACCAGCGCACCATCGTGAGCGGCATTGCCGAATCGTTTATTCCCGAGGCGTTGATTGGGCAGCAGGCAATGGTGCTGCTGAATCTGGCGCCCCGCGAAATAAAAGGTATTCAGAGCCAGGGGATGCTGCTACTGGCCGAAAACGCCGATGGCAGCCTGGCGCTGATGCAGCCCGGCGCTCCTGTGCGCAACGGCAGCAGCATCTTGTAGCAATAACAATAATTGGCGCGGGGCTGTGCCCCGCGCCAATTGAGCTTGGTGTTACTTCACATTCACCACGTTCATAGCCCTTTCCAAACCCATCGAGCCAAACGCCAGTACTGCTTCGCCGGCCTTCTCGATGCGTGAGGGCAAGTCAATCTGCTCGTCGGCTGAAAACGGGTTGAGCACGTAATCAACCTGCCGTCCTTTCGGAAAATTAGCATCGACGCCGAAGCGCAGCCGGGCGTAGACATCGGTGCCCAGCGTGGCCTGAATGTCCTTTAGCCCGTTGTGCCCGCCGGCCGAGCCTTGGCCTTTCAGCCGCAGCTTGCCAAAAGGCAGGGCTAGGTCGTCGGTTACGACAATCATATTTTCCACTGGAATTTTGAGGGTGCTCAGCCAATGCGCCGCGGCCTTGCCACTCAGGTTCATAAACGTGGTGGGCTTCACTACTACGTAGGTATGGCCCTTACTCTTTATTTCGGTCGTAAAGGCGTGCCGACCTATTTCAAAGCGCGGCGCCTCGAATTTTTGCGCCAGGTAATCGGCTACCATAAAACCGATGTTGTGGCGCGTATCGACGTATTCGGGGCCGATGTTGCCGAGGGCAAGGACGAGAAATTTCATAAATCACGGATTAGCTCGGATAGGAGCGGATTGCGCGGATTTTGTGGACGATTTTCGGTGAGCTACTGCTTGCGTAAGCCGAAACTACCTTACATAAAAAAGCCGCTCCCGAGAGAGCGGCTTTTTGTACAAAAAAACACAAGCACTAGCGTCGTTCACAAAATCCGTGAAATCCGACTAAATTCGTGCTAATCTGTGGTTACTAGCGGTTGGCGGCCATTTCGCCTTTCAGCGCACGCGGGATGGTGATGGTCGCGATGGGGGCCTGGGCGCTGGTGAGGATAGTGAAGTTTTCAGCTTTCACCGCGCCTACTTTCACCGATTTGCCGAGCTCCAGGGTGCTGATGTCAACTTCCACGTAGTCGGGCAGGTTTTCGGGGGTAGCCTTCACCTTCAGCTTGCGCAGCTTGCTGGCGAGCTTGCCACCGGCGAGTACGCCCGGCGATACGCCTACGTATTTCACGGGAATATCCATTTTCACTTCTTTGCCTTCCGCAACTTCCAGGAAGTCAACGTGCAGCAGCATCTCGTTCACGGGGTGAAACTGGGCATCTTGCACGATGGCGCGGTAGGTGGTGCCTTCCACGTTCAGGTCCACGATGTGGGCCTCCGGGGTGTACAGCAACTCGCGGAACAGGATGGCGGGCACCGAAAAGTGCACCGTGTCTTGGCCGCCGTACAGTACGCAAGGCACTTGGGCGTCGAGGCGCAGTGCCTTGGCGTCCGTCTTGCCGAGAT
>JAKONR010000029.1 GCA_022701825.1 Hymenobacteraceae bacterium
GGGCGTCGAGGGCCACGCCCATCGCCACGCTCGGCAAGTGGCCCAGCGAGCCCGAGTGAAACTCCACGCCCGGCACGTTGCGGTTGGGGTGCCAGTAGATGCTATCGCTGGTTTTCAAGTGGTTGTCCAGGCGCTCTTTGGGCATAAAGCCCAGCTCGGCAAACACCCCGTAGAGCGCCGGCACGTCGTGGCCCTTGCTCAGGAAGAGGTAGTCGCGCTCCGAGTCCGTGAGGTTGCCGGGGTGCACGTTGAGGAAGTCGGCGTAGAGGTACACCAGCAGGTCGGCGCAGCTCAGCGAGGCCCCGGTGAAGCAGCCGCCATCGGTGCTGAGGCGCACAATGTGCTCGCGCACGCGCAGGGCGAGTTCTTTTAGTTCGTTTTGTTTTTCGGAGGTCATATTTTTAGCTGTTAGCCATTAGCTGTCAGCTGTTAGCTGCCGCTCTTTCCGTAAAGAAAAGCTAACAGCTAGTAGCCAGCAGCTAACAGCTTAGTAGGACTTCGTGTTGGCCGCGTCCACGGTTTTGAGCTCGTCCAAGTGGTTGCGGTACCAGTTCACGCCGGCCAGGTTGGCGTTTAGGGCGTAAATGTCCGGCCTTTGTTTTAATAAAGTCAGGATATCGTCCAAACCGAACTTGGGATTGGTCGGGTAAAGCGCTTCGTACACGGCTTTTATGAAGTCATAATCGGCCGGATAATCGATGGTGAAACGGTGCGACATGGAGTAGTCCAGCCCCGTTTCCCAGGTGATATTAGCCAGCCGGAAGCGCTCCGGGTTTTCCCAGAAAAAGGGCGTGGTGTGCTCGCGCTCCAAGGGCCGCTGCGCCTCGCGCCAGGCCGTTTCGAGGGCCGCGAAGGTCATTACCTCCACGTCGTTGCCATCGGGGTAGGTAGCGGGGTGCAGGTTGCTCACGAAATCGTACTGGCCCTGCGTTTCCTCAAAATACCCCAGCACCTGGTCGATAACGGCGGGGTCGATGAGCGGGCAGTCGCTCGGGATTTTCACGACCGCCTCCGTTTCGCCAAAGTGCCGCGCGGCCTGGTAGTGGCGGTCGAGCAAATCGAGGGCCGAGCCCCGAAACACGTCAATATTATAGTTTTGGCACAGCGCGGCCAGCGGGTCGTCGCTGGGCTCATCGGTAGTAATGACGGCCACGCGGCCCGCCTTGGCGGCCTGCTGCACCCGCTCTACTTGCCGCACCAGCAGCGGCTGGCCGCAGAGGTCGAGGCTTACTTTGTCGGGGAGGCGCGACGAGCCGCGGCGGGCCTGAATGAGCGTGAGCATGGATTGCAGTATAAAACGTAACGCGAACGGCACAAAACGTAACGCGATTAGGCCTAAAGTTCCAGTAGTAGTCTAGGTGGCTGGTTCGGCCACGGAGCCAGCGGATTGCAAGGCCAGCGCGGGCTGGTACTGCCGTAAAAACTCTGCCCCGGTGCCCGCAAACCGGCCGTACTGCCGGCAAATGTCGGCGATGCGGCGGGCGCTGGTGCCGCCATTCTGGATGGGCAGCTTGCGCTTGAGGTCCTCAACATCAAAGTAGGAGTGCACCGGAATACCCAGCGCTAACCCCACGTAAGCCACGGTGCTGTACTGCGTTATGAGCTCCACGCAATTCGCAATCATCTCCTCCGTATTGCCGCTGGTGAAGATGCGCGTGCCGGGCGGCGCGTACTTCTGCACTTCGGCCGTGGCACGCTCCATGTTCTCGTTGGGGTGAAACTTGAAGAACATGGGCCGGCCAGCCGCGATGCGCGTGGCGTGCTTGATAAACTTCTTGCGGTTGTCGGGCCGGAAAGTTTCGCGCATATCGGTGGTGGCCACCAGCACGTAGCCGCGGTGCGGAAACGAGTTATTACGCAGCCGCTCGATATTATCGAAGTTCGGAATGCCCGTCACGATGAGCTTTTGCTTATCCACGCCTATCATTTCGAAGTGCTCGGCGTAGCCGGGCGAGGCCACGCAGTACACGTCGCAGCAGTTGTTCATGCCATTGAGGGCAGTGCTGATGGTGAGGATGGGAAAGTTGGTAAGCTTCTTCACCAGCCGCGCCCACAGGTTGAGCGGGTCGGTCATGCCCTCCTGCACGAACACCGACTTGGTGGTTTTCAGCAAGTTCCAGGGCACGATGATGTCGGAGCAGCACACGATGAGGTCGTAGTCGTGGCCAAAAACCCGGTTCTCGAAGTCATTTTGCAGGCGGTGCTCGGCCAGGTACTTGTCGGCTTTCTCCTTGATGTGGCCCTGCACGATGGTACCCGTCAGGATGTTATTGCGAATGAGCCACTTGTAAAAGCCGCGCATCCAGCCATCGTAGTAGAGCTGGCTGAAGTACGGTTCGTACTCATCCTCAAGCAGCTGCGCGATGCCGTGCATCTGGGTAGTCTGGTTGGGCGAGCCGATGAGATAAAGCGCTTTTTTCACAAAAAAATTACGTGTAAAAAATCACGTAAAAGTACGGCGCCCCGGCCGGATGGCCGGGGCGCGGCAACCTCGGCTATTGGGCGCGGTAGCTCACGTTGCGGCCCAGCAGGGCGGCCG
>JAKONR010000061.1 GCA_022701825.1 Hymenobacteraceae bacterium
ATCTTCTTCGTGCCTACCCCGCTTAGGCTGAAGGGCATGGTGCGCTGACTTATCTGAGTGGTGCGCCACTGCTTGTCTTTCAGATAAATAAGCTGGTACTGGGGTACCTGCGTGCCCGCCGGCCGCCAATAGCTGGCGATGTAGGGCGTACCCGCCGCATCGGCCGTGATGGTAGTTTGATTTATCAGTTCGCTATTTTGCGGGATGCGGGCGGCGTATTCGGCCGAGGCTTCGGTTATGGGCAGCCGGTAGGTTTCGCCGGTGCTTTTTTGCCAGGTACGGCCGCCGTCCGTCGAGCGGGCGTAGGCTAGGTCGTGGTTGGAGGCTACGTTGGGGCTTTCGCGCCACACCCACGACACGTGGATGGTGCCGCGCGCATCGAGGCAGGCCTGCCAGTAGGCGTTGCGCTGGCCTTCACCATCGATGAGCACGCTGTGCAGGCGCGTCCAGCGGCGCGTTTTTTGGTCGTAGCGATTCAGCACCAAGTTGCCGTTGCCCGAGCCGCCGTCGCGGTACATAAAGAGCAGGTCGCCACTGGGGTAGCGGTAAAACTCGGGGTAGCTCACCTTTTGCTCCTGCGCGCCCAGCATGGGCTCTAGCGGCCCCATCGTGAGGGCGCCGGGCGCGGTGCTGCGGCAGTAGCGCAGGGGGTTGTTGTGGTGGTCGAAGCTCAGGTGCAGGTAGCCCGCGCCATCGGCCATGAGGCTGATGACGTTGTGCGCGTCCTTCACATTGCCCTTGTAGTCAGTGCGCTGCACCTGCCACGGCCCGGCCGGTAGCTGGCGCTTGGCCAGGGTTACGTAGCCCGCCGAGTCGTAGTAGGCCACGTACTGGTGCTGGCCCTGGCTCACCACCGAGTTCTTGCGAAAAATCGCGCCGTTGACGTTGTTTTTGGCCCAGCCCAGGCCGACGGGCGCGGGCGTTTGGGCGTGGGCGGCGAGGGTAGCCAGGAGGAATACTGCGGCCAGCCCGGCGAGGTTTTGCGCAGGGTTTCGCCGGGTCAGGCGCAGGGTTTCGCAAGGTTTTGACATACGACTACTAAACGACTTATCAAGGAAAAACTATCAAAAAACGGTAGCCAAGCTACGCTACGCGCTGCTTGGCTACCGTTTTTTTCACGGCGAAGGTAAGCTTGTCTTATTGCTTGCCGGCTTCGCCGCCCACCAGCCGCAGGGTGTAGCTGTAGCTGTACTGCTTGGCCAGCAGGCGGTACTGGTCGTGGGGCAGGGCGCCCCAGCTGTTGTCGCCGCCCACGCCGCGCTGGGCCAGGTCGAGGTGCAGCCAGGTGCGGCCGTGGGGCTCGAGGTCGGTAGGGTGCTGCTGCTTTTTGCTCAGGCCGGGGTCCAGGTCTTCGGTGCGGTAGGGCAAGGCGCTGAAGCAGATGGGCTGCCCGGCGGCCTCCACGCGCAGGCCCTGGCCAGCGGCATCGGTGAGCGTGAGCCAGCGCGTATCGGTGTGGTAGCCATACTCCTGGGGCCGGATGTAGGTGCCCGGAAACGCACGCCGCACCGAGTCCTGGTAGGTGCCCATGAAGGCGGCGCTGTGGCGGTCGGCGTAGTTTTCCCACGGCCCGCGGCCGTAGTAGCGCAGTTGGTCGTAGCGGCGGGGCACCTCCATGCGCATCCCGAAGCGCGGCATTTCGGGCAGCGTTTTGCCCTGCATGTCGAGGCTGGCCGTCACTTGCACCGCGCCATCGGGCCGCACCAGGTAGGCCACGGTGTAGGGCACGCCGAGGTCGGCGAGCAGGTACTCGACCGTGATGGGCAGGCCGGCGCTGGTCTGCTCACCCACCGCTACGCGCTGCACGGGGCGGTTGACGTGGGCCGTGCGCCACGCGCCCAGGCGCTCGGGCATGTTGTTGCCAAAATCATTGTCGGTGGGCGCGCGCCAGAAATACGGCTCGGGGAAGTAGCCTGGCAGGCGCTGCTCGCCGCGGCGGTAGTCGGTGAGGCGGCCCTGCTTGGTGTTGAACTCGCCGCGCACCTCGCCGGCCGTGAAGGTCAGCTTGTCGCCGTCGCGCTTGACGTCCAGCGTGCCGGCCGGGGCCGCCGTAGCCGTGAAATAGGCCGTAGCGGGCGTGAGCACGAACTGCTCGCGGGCCACTTCGTGCCCGGCGGGCACGAGCGGCGCGGCCGTTTTCGTCTTGGCAAATACGTTGAGCACGTACTCGGCCCCGGCTTCCGGCTTCATAGTCGGCAAGGCCAGCTTCACCTCGCGGCGCTGGCGGGCACCGAGCTTGTCCACGGCAAAGGTGCCGGTTTTCACCACCGCGCCGTTGCGCAGCAGCTCCCACTGAAAGTTGTAGTCGCTCAGGTCTTTAAACGAAAACCAGTTGATAACCGTCACGCGGCCGCTGGCGGGCTGGGCGGCCTCGAAGCGAATATCCTGGTACACCTTTTTGACCTCGTAAAGGCCGGGGTGCGGCGTGCGGTCAGAGGCCACGAGGCCATCGGCGCAGCCGTTTTCGTCGTTTTGGAGGTGGTAGGCACCGAGGTCGCCGCCGTAGGCGAAGAAGGGCCGCCCGTCGGTAGTTTTGGTGGCGATGCCTTGGTCTACCCAGTCCCAGATGAAGCCGCCCTGCATGTGCGGGTGGGCCCGTATCAAGTCCCAGTATTCCTGAAAGTTACCCTGGCCATTGCCCATCGAGTGGGCATACTCGCACATGATGTAGGGGCGGGTTTTGTCGGTGGCTTCGGCGTATTTTTTCATCGAGCCCATCCAGGGGTACATGGGGGCCACGATGTCGGTGTCTACGTCTTCGCCGGCCTGCTCGAAGGAAATCGGCCGCGAGGGGTCGCGCTGCTTGAGCCAGGTGTAGGCCTCGTGAAACACCGGGCCGTTGCCGCACTCGTTGCCCATGCTCCAGATAATGACGCTGGGGTGATTTTTGTCGCGCTCGATGAGCCGGCTGATGCGGTCGCGGTGGGCGGCCTTCCACTCGGGCAGGTAGGCGGGGTGCTTGCTCTTGTCGAAGCCGCCTTGCAGCTCGGCGCCGTAGGCGTGGGTTTCGATGTTGGCCTCATCCACGAGGTAGAAACCCAGCTCGTCGCAGAGCCGGTACCAGCGCTCGTCGTTGGGGTAGTGGCTGCCGCGCACCGCGTTGATATTGAACTGCTTCATCAGCTCCAGGTCGCGGCGCATGCCGGCCTCGGTCACGGCGTGGCCGGTGGTGGGCTCGTGCTCGTGGCGGTTCACGCCGTGCACCTCCACGGGCACGCCATTCACCATAAGCTGGGCGTTTTTAATCTCGACCTTGCGGAAGCCAATTTTGGTACCCGTCACGCCCAGCACCTTGCCCTGCGCGTCGGTCAGCGTCAGGCGCAGCTGGTAGAGGGTGGGTAGTTCGGCGCTCCAGGGGCGCACTTTGGGCACGCTGCCGCTGAGCTTGACTTCCTGCGTGCCGGCCCCGGCGGGCGCGGCCACGGGCTGCTGCTGGCGCAGCACCACCTTGCCGCTGGGGTCGAGCACCTCGGCCGTGAGGCGGGCGGCGGGCGCGCTGCCGAAGCTGCGCAGCGTTACATCGGCCGAAAACTGGCCGTTTTTATAGGTCGGGTCGAGGTCGGCGTGGGCGAAGAAATCCCAGATGGTGTGCGTGGGCAGGGCCGTGAGGTACACGTCGCGGTTGAGGCCCGAGAG
>JAKONR010000078.1 GCA_022701825.1 Hymenobacteraceae bacterium
GAATACGAGCTCGTGAAACGCACCAGCTCGGGCATGCGCGCCGCCATGAACATCCTGCGCGGCGACCCCGACAAGAAGTACTTCTTCGACCTCGCCACCGACCGCGTGGCCCAGGATATGGCCCAGCAGCTCGGCCAAATCAAGCAGGCCATGCGCTACTCGCAGGAGTTCGTGAAGGAGATGGACATCCAGAACGGCGTGATGAGTGAGAAGGGCCAGCGCCTGCTCGACCGCTACCAGAAAGGCGATTTCAACGCCCTCATGGACAGCACGAAAACCCCAGTTTCTACCTCCGTAGCCGCTACTAAACAACGCTCCGATGATGCCTACGCTAGCCTGCTTGATTAGTGGCCTGCTGGCCCTGCTACTCTGCGCCGTGCTGCTGTAAGAGAGCCAGTTGCGCGGACTTTGTAGTCCGCGACCATACCACATTTTCTCAAAAAACATATAGTCGCGGACTACAAAGTCCGCGCAACTCCAACCAATGACAACTCGCGGTAAAATTGTGTTGGGCGTCATCTTTTTCGCCCTTGCCTACCTAGGCATTAATAAGCTGGTTGCCAGCAACCGATTCTTCAAAAAAGCCGATACCCAATCGGTGCTGCTCAGCTCCATCGAGCTGCCCGCCGCGGCCAGCGGCAACCGGGCCACGCTGGTGGTGCCGCTGGCGCCGCTGCCCGGCACCGCCCCCGCCGAAAACGGCACCGCCGTGGTGTGGGAAGTGATGGCCTGGAACAGCCAAATGGCCGGGATGCTCGCCAACGGCGGCCCCCGCACTACCCAGGGCTCGGCTCTGGCCGCCAACGGCGTAGACATGCAGATAGTGCGCCAAGACGACGTAAGCAAGATGCAGGCCGACCTCGTGAAAAACGCCCTCGACCTGCAAGCCAACCCCAACACACCGGGCCTGATTGTGAGTATCATGGGCGACGGGCTGCCGGCCTTCTCGGCCGTGCAGAGCCAGCTCGAAAAAGCCGGCACGCAGCTCCAAATCATCCCCTACTCGGTGGGCAAAAGCTTTGGCGAAGACAAGCTGATGGGCCCGAAAGAGTGGCTCGACAACCCCAAGGCCGCCCTCGGCAAAACCATCGCCTGCTACCTGCGCGACGGCGACCAGAACATCGCCCTGAAATGGTGCGCCGACAACGGCCTGAAAGTCAACCCCGACGAAACCACCTACGACCCTGAAGCCGTGAACTTCATGGCCGCCAGCGACTTCCTGGTAGCCGCCGAGAAGTACATCACCGGCAAGCCCGAAAGCCGCCAGAAAGTGGTAAACGGCCACCGCACCGGCGTGAGCGTGGACGTAGCCGCCGACGCCGTCGCCACCTGGACACCCGGCGACGTGAACATCGCCAAGCAAAAAGGCGGCCTCGTCAACATCGTGAGCACCAAGGACTACTCGAACCAGATGCCTAACATCATGGTGACCACCAAGCGCTGGTACGAGACACACCAGAAAGCCGTTAAAGGCCTGATAACCGCCTTTGCCGTGGCCGGCGACCAAGTAAAAAGCCACCCCGAAGCCCTAGGTCGCGCCGCCGAAGTTTCGGCCCAGGTGTACGCCGACCAGGACAAGCCCGCCGCCTACTGGCTGAAGTACTACAAAGGCACCAGCGAGGCCGACCGCACCGGCAACGTGGTGGAGCTAGGTGGCAGCAAAGCCTTCAATTTCAGCGACAACCTCACGCTATTTGGCCTCGACAACGGTGGCACCAACATCTATGCCGCCGTGTATAAAACCTTCGGCGACGTGCAAAGCCGCCTCTACCCCAAGGAGCTACCCACCTACGTGCCCCTGGCTAACATGCTTGATTTGAGCATCCTAAAGCAGCTGCAAGCCCAGTACAAAGGCAAAACCCTGGCCCCGGCCGAAACCCAGCACTTCACGGCCGACGATGAAATCCGCCGCAGCGTGAGCAAGCGCGCCTGGAACATCGAGTTCAACACCGGCCAGAGCACGTTCACCCCCGCCGCCCAGCGCGAGCTGATGCAGCTTTTCGACGACCTCGTAGTGGCCGGCCGCCTCAAAGTGGCCGTGCACGGCTACACCGACAACACTGGCCTGCCCGCCGCCAACCAGCAGCTCAGCGAAGCCCGCGCCGAGGCCGTGGCCCACTGGCTCGAAGCCAAAAGCGCCAGCGCCTTCCCCGCCGGCCGCGTGCAAGTGTACGCCCACGGCGCCGCCGAGCCAGTAGCCTCCAACGCCACCGAAGCCGGCAAAGCCCAAAACCGCCGCGTGGAAGTGGTGCTGGGCAACTAGTTGCGCGGACTTTGTAGTCCGCGAACGAGCGCCAGCGAGTATCGGCGGCCATCTTTCATAATCCTTTTATCAACCTACGAGCGCAGCCGGTAGCTACTCGCTGCGCTCGTTCGCGGACTACAAAGTCCGCGCAACAGGCTATGCACTCCCTTTTTATCCCCAACGCCCACCCGCGCCGCGCCACCTTCGCCGGGCTGATAATCGCTCAACTGCTGCTGCTGCTGGCCATCTGGCTATTCTACCCGCTCCAGATTTTCCCGCGCCTCGGCGAGGTCCTAGGTGCCTTGGGTAGCCTCATCAGCAGCCAAGGGCTGCTGCAAGAGCTGTGGACCAGCCTCACCACGGCGTGGCAGGCGCTGGGCATTGCCACGGTGCTGGCGCTGCTGATTTCGTACCTCACGGCGCTGCCATTTTGCCGGCCGCTGGCGTTTGCGGCCTCCAAGCTGCGCTACCTCACGCTCACGGGGCTCACGTTTTTTATGGCGCTGCTACTCAGCTCGGGCCACCAGGTGAAGCTGACGGTGCTGGTGTTTGGGGCTACGGTGTACTTGGTCACGGGTATGACGCAGGTTATCCTGGGCACCACGCAGGAGGAGCTGGACCACGCCCGCACCCTGGGGCTGGGCGAGTGGGGCAGCTTTTGGGAAGTGGTGGTGCGCGGCAAGCTCCCCGACATGCTCGAAGTCGTCCGCCAGAATTTTGCCATCATCTGGACCTTGATAACGCTCGTGGAGACGCTTTATCAGTCGGAAGGCGGCATCGGGTTGCTGCTTTATAAGCAGAACCGCTACCTGCATCTGGACGGGGTTTTAGCGATTCAGCTCGTGATTTTGGCCTTGGGCGTAGCGCAGGATTATGCGTTTGAAGCCGTGCGGCGAGTGTTTTTTCCTTACGCAGGGTTGGGTGCTGCCTGACGTGGGCGCCTCACCCCCCGGCCCCCTCTCCGAAAAGGAGAGGGGGAGCCTGACGACTACAAAGTAGATTTTCAAACAACACACTTAAAGTACGTTAAGCCCTGCCGTGGCTCCCCCTCTCCTTTTCGGAGAGGGGGCCGGGGGGTGAGGCGCCACATTCGCAAAGCCATGACCGCCCTCCCCTACTCCTACCGCTCGCCGCTACTCACCCTCGACCACGTGTCGATGCGCTACGGCAACGACCTTATCCTGCGCGACCTCAATGCGCAGGTGCTTGATGTGATTCGGCCCGGCATCAGCCAAGGGCAGGTGGTGGGCATTTATGGGCGCTCGGGCATCGGCAAGTCGGTGCTGTGCCGGCTGCTGGCGGGGCTGGCGGCCCCGAGCAGCGGCACCGTGCTGGTGGGCGAGGCCCAGGAGCCCGTGCAGGCCGGTATGGTGGGCTACGTGCAGCAGCGCTACCCGCTGTTCAGCCATTACTCACTGCGCGACAACCTCTTGCTAGCCGCCCGCCGCCACTACGATGCGGCTGAGGCCAAGGCCCGCGTCGAGCACTACCTAGGGCGTTTTGGGCTGGGGGCGCACGCGGGCAAGTACCCGGCGCACCTCTCGGGCGGGCAGCGGCAGCGGGCGGCCATTGCCCAGCAGCTACTGTGCTCCGAGCATTTGATATTGCTCGATGAGCCGTTTTCGGGCCTTGATGTGGCGATGATTGACGAGGTTAAGAAAATCATTGTGGAGGTCACGACCATGGACGAGCTAAATACCGTGCTCATCGTATCGCACGACATCGCTACCACCACCGCCCTCGCCGACCGCCTCTGGCTGCTGGCCCCCGAGCGCAGCCCCGACACCGGCCAGCTGCTGCCCGGCGCCACCCTCAGTCCTCGCCACCAGTACAACCTGGCCCAGCTCGGCCTGGCCTGGCACCCTGATGTGGAGAGTGAGCCGGAGTTTGCCCAGTTCGTGGCCGAGATTAAGGACGAGATACGGGGGAGCTAACTATTGCGCGGACTTTGTAGTCCGCGTGCGTGAGCGGGCAACCAAAACGCGGACTACGAAGCCCGCGCAACACCAAGCATGTTGCGCGGACTTTGTAGTCCGCGTGCGTGAGCGGGCGACCAAAACGCGGACTACAAAGTCCGCGCAACATGCTTACAGGTCGTTGTCGAGCACGATGCGGTAGTGGGCTTTACCGGCGCGCAGGTGGTCCATGGCGGCGTTGGCCTCACTCATGGGGAAGTGCTCGGTGAGGGGCTTGATGTCGTGCTGGGCGCAGAAGCGCAGCATCTTATCGATTTGGGCGCGGTTGCCGGTGGGCGAGGCCCCGAGCGACTGGTTGTTGAGCAGCAGCGGGAACACCGAGACCGGAATCGGCTCCAGCACGGCGCCCACGATGTGCAGGCGGCCATTGGGCTTGAGCATGGCGATGATGTCGTTCCAGTCGAGCGACACGTTGGCCGTGATGAGGAGCAGGTCGAAGGTGCGGGCCAGCTTTTTGAGCTCGGCCTTGTCGGTGCTCGACGCCGTGCGGGTGGCCCCTAGCTGGTGGGCTTCCTCAATTTTGCGCGGGCTGGAGGTGAAGGCGGTGACATCGCAGCCCATCTTGCTGAGGAACATGACGGCCATGTGGCCCAGGCCACCGATGCCGAACACGCCCACGCGGTCGGTGGGCTGCACGTGGTCCATGATGGGGGCAAATACCGTGACGCCGCCGCACAGCAGCGGGCCGGCCTCGGCGGGGTCTACGCCCTCCGGAATGGGCACCGCCC
>JAKONR010000122.1 GCA_022701825.1 Hymenobacteraceae bacterium
ATCCGGCCCGTGGGCTACGGCCTGATGGGCGTGCTCGGCTACGCCATGCTCAACAACGGCGTGCACTGGGCCAGCGACTACCCGCTGGGCATTGCGCTGGGCTACGGCTTCGCCAAAATAGCCGTGCGCAACGGCCGCACCCGCGTGCCCGAGCCCGCCGCGCCCAGCGCCAACGGTACCGGCTGGCAGGCCCCCGCCCGCCCCACGCCCTGGTACCGCGCCCCGCGGCTTAGCCCGTTCAGCTACGGGCCGTTTCAGGGCCTTAGCCTGAGCTGGATGCCCAAATAGCCCGGCGGCTAACTTAAGCTGGAACGACAAAAACCCGCCGGATACTAGCCGGCTAGGGGCCAACGTTGCGGCTCCATGAAGCATTTGCTACTCTTGCCGCTGGCCCTGGCCGGCCTCCCCGATGCCGCTGCCCAAAGCGCGCCGCCCGCCGCACGATATCCCCGGTTGAGCAAGATGCTCGACAGCCTGGCCTACGTGGACCAGTGGCCCATGCAACGCATCATGAAGCAGGAGCCCGACAGCGCCGGGCGCGATTTAGTGCAAGTCGAGCAGGCAAATTATGCCCGGCATCAGCCCGTGCTGGAAAGAATAGTGCGCCAGTACGGGTATCCCGGCTTTCGGCAGGTAGGCCCCAAAAGCGCCAATAACTTCTGGCTGCTGGTGCAGCACGCCGATGCCCACCCCGCCTTTCAGCGTCGGGTGCTCAAGCTGATGCGGGCAGAGGTGAAGCGCAAAAACGCTGACCCCATCGACTACGCTTATCTCACTGACTGCGTTGCCATTAACGCGGGCCAGCCCGAGGAATACGGCACCCAGGTGGAATACCCCGGCCCTGGGCTTGGCCAAGCCACGCCGAAGTCGCTACGCGACCCAGCCCACGTAAACCAGCGCCGCGCCGCCATCGGCATGGAGCCGCTGGAAGAATACCTGGCCCGCATGACCAGTATGCACCTAGAGATGAATACGCCCAAGCCGCCCCGGCACTAGCTAGCAGCGTGGGCGTAATGCTGAGCTTCGGCACCGTTAAAAAAAGGCGCCAGCTTGGGAGCTGGCGCCTTTTTTTAACGGTGCGCTGGTAAGGATAAGCCTCTGTGTGAACTGCTCCTTTTATGAGCTAGGCTACTAAGGTGGCAGCTTAAAACAGGCCTTTTTTGACCGTGCGGTTGCCGTGCTCGTCTATTTTAATCTTCGTGCCGTCGGCGCGCTTAATTTTTACCGAGCCGTCGCTTTCGCGCTTGATTTTAGCGCCGTTCTCGTACTTCACCTTGTGGTCGCCGTCGCCTTCGCGCTCCAGCTTTTTGATGGCCGTGCCCTGGCCCACGCGCGTGCCGAGGCTAGCCTTGGCGGGTGCTGCGGTGGCGGCAGCCGCTGCGGCGGCCGTGTACGGGCCACCATAATACGTGCCCTGGCTGGTAGTATACGTGTTGTACTGAGCCGGGTCCACGATGGTTTTCACCTCGCTGGTCGCCTGGTCATTCACGGCCCGGAGGGCGGCGTAGCGGCCGGTAGTGTCGGTGGCATACTTGGCATCGAGGTCGCGCAGGGCGCGGCCGCGAGTGTAGTACACGTTTTGCAGGCGCGTTTTCACGGCCGTATCTGTGGTTTTCAGGTCGTTGGCTACCTGGGCGGCGAGCGCATCGGCCGAGGTGCGGTACGAAGTAGTATCGATGGTAGCCACCGCATCAGCGGCGGGCGCGGCGGTCGTTTCAGTGGTTTCGGTTTTCTTTTCCGAGCAGGCGGCGGTGGCCAGCATCGTGGCCGCGGCCAGCAGAAAGAGCTTGGTGTTCATGGGCGAAAGAGTAGTAAGGGCAGGTAAAAGCGCAGCTTTTTGCCACGGTAGCGCTTACTACGCAAGGCCATAAAACGAAGTTGCCAGCGCCTCGGGTGAGGCACTGGCAACTCCGTTTTGCTGAGGTGAGTGCGGAGACGTCTATTTGCGTCTCGTCATTGCTGGCTCGCCTAACGTGAGACGCAAGTAGGCGCCTCTACACCAGTCAATTTTGTTAGCTCTCGCAGCTTTAATTAGGCATTCACCACCGAGCCGCCGTTGGGGTGCAGCGTTTGGCCCGAGAAGTACGAGGCGTCTTCCGAAGCCAAGAAGACGTAGGCCGGGGCCACCTCGGAGGGCTGGCCGGCGCGGCCCATGGGCACATCGTGGCCAAAAAGCGGCAATTTGAGCAAGCCCACGCCCGTGATGAACGGCGTCCAGATGGGGCCGGGCGCTACCGAGTTTACCCGGATGCCTTTCTTCACCAGCTGTAGCGACAAGGCCCGCGTGAAGGCTTCGATGGCACCTTTGGTCGAGGTATAGTCGAGCAGCGCCTCATTGCCTTTGTAGGCGTTCACCGAAGTCGTATTGATGATGGCCGCGCCTTCCTTCAAATGCTTCAGGGCCGTGCGCGTAATGCGGAACATGGCGATGATGTTGAGGTTGAAGATGCTATCGAGCTCGTCATTGGTAATGTCTTCGAGCGAGTCGTGCCAGTTTTGCTCGGCGGCGTTGTTCACCAGCACGTCGAGCTGGCCGTATTCGGCCACGGTGCGCTCCACGATTTGCTCGCAGAAGGCGGGCACCTTAAGGTCGCCGGGCAGCAGCAGGCAGCGGCGGCCTTCAGCCTGCACCAGCTGCTGCACCTTTTCGGCGTCCTGCTGCTCGGTAGGGAAGTAGCAGATGGCCACGTCGGCGCCTTCGCGGGCAAAGTGCACGGCCACGGCGCGCCCGATGCCCGAGTCGCCACCCGTGATGAGGGCGATTTTGCCCTTCAGCTTATTGGCTCCTTGGTAGCCGTCCCGAATGTACTCGGGCTCGGGGGTCATTTTGTATTCGAGGCCGGGCTTGCCGGCGCCCGCGTCCTGCGACTGCGGAGGAAAAATGGTGGGTTTGTCAGACATGAAACCAGGAAAAAAGAAGAGATTATGCGGAAGCTGAAACGGCTGCCAGGCGGCGGGGTTGGCTTTTTTAGCGAAATAATCCACTGACTGCCGCCCGTTTCGCCCGACCTTTGCGCGGTTTTTCTACCGGCCTTTCGCCCCCGGCGGCCCGGTTTCTGCGGTTTTATGAGCGATAGTGCGCCCGCGACCACCCCCGGCCAGGCGCGGCGGGCGGTGGCGCTGTTTTTCCTGGTTTCGGGCTTTGGGTTTGCCACCTGGGCGTCGCGCATTCCCACCATTCAGCACCAGCTGGGCCTAAATGAGGCCGAGCTGGGCGGCGTGCTGCTGGCCATGCCCACGGGCCTGATGCTGACGCTGCCCATCACGGGCGTGCTGCTGCGGCGCTACAGCAGCCGGCAGGTGATGCTGGTAGGCGCGATTTTGTACAACCTCGTGCTGGCCTTGCTGGGGCAGGTGGCCCACACCTGGCAGCTGGTGGCGCTGCTGTTCGGCTTCGGCGTGTCGCGCAACTTGCTCAACATCTCGGTCAATGCGCAGTCGGTGGGCGTGCAGGCGTGCTACGGGCGCTCCATCATCGCCTCGTTTCACGGCGTGTGGAGCGTGGCGGGCTTTGGGGCGGCGGCGCTGGGCACGCTGCTGGTGCGGCAGGTGGTGGGCACGGGGCCGCACTTCGCGGCCGTGGCGGCCGTGCTCACGCTGGTGGCGCTGGCCAGCTACCGGCACACGCTACCGGTACCGCCCGCCCCCGCCGGCCCGGCCCGCAAGCCTGGCTTTGCCTGGCCCGACCGGGCGCTGCTGGGCTTCGGGGCCATCACCTTCGCCGCCATGGCCTGCGAGGGCACCATGTACGACTGGAGCGCCATCTACTTCGAAAAAGCCGTGCACCTGCCCAAGGCCACGGCCACGCTGGGCTTTGCTATCTACATGGTAGCCATGACGGTGGGCCGCTTTAGCGGCGACTACCTGGCCAACCGCCTGGGCGTGCCGCGGGTGCTGCGCAGCAGCGGCGCGCTCATTGGGGCGGGGCTGGGGCTGGCGGCCTTGGTGCCGCAGCCGCTGGTGGCGGGCCTGGGCTTCGTGCTGGTGGGGCTGGGCATTTCGTGCGTGGTGCCGATGGTATTTGGGCTGGCGGGCCGGGCGGCGGCCAACTCCGGCACGGCCATCGCGGGCGTGTCCACGGTAGGGTATTTTGGCTTTCTCTTGGTGCCGCCGCTGGTGGGCTTCATCGCCGAGGCGGCTAATTTGCGCTGGTCGTTTGGGCTGATGGCCTTGTTTGGCGGGCTGGTGGTGTGGCTGGTGCGGCGAGTGGTTAGCTCGCCGCCCGCGTAACCCCACCCCCGGCCCCTCCCCTCCGGGAGAGGGGAGCCGGACGACTACTCACGCAACCTAACGAATGGCTCCCCTCTCCCGGAGGGGAGGGGCCAGGGGTGGGGTCACCGCGCCAAGGCTACTTTTACCCGGTGAATACCGAAGACACCTCCCCCACCCCGCACCGCCATTTCGTCCTCTACAAGCCCTACGGCTACCTCAGCCAGTTTGTGAGCGCCTTTGCGCTGGAAGCCCGTAAAAAGCGCTTTCTGGGCGAACTCTTCGACTTTCCGCCCGGCACCATGTCCATCGGCCGGCTCGATGAGGACAGCGAGGGCCTGCTGCTGCTCACCACCGACGGCCGCGTGAGCGAGGTAATCCGCAGCCGGCACGTCGAAAAGGAGTACTACGTGCAGGCCGACGGGCTCGTCACCGACGAGGCGCTGGCGCAGCTGCGGGCGGGCGTCGCCATCAGCATTCAGGGCGTGCCCTACCGCACCGGGCCGTGCCAGGCGCGGCGGCTGGCGGGGCCGCCCGCGCTGCCCCCGCGCCCGCGCCCCGTGCGCGACGACCGCCACGGCCCCACCAGCTGGATTTCGATTACGCTTACCGAAGGTAAGTTTCGGCAGGTCAGGAAGATGACGGCCGTCGTGGGCTTTCCCACGCTGCGGCTGGTGCGGGTGCGCATCGGGCCGCACACGCTAGGTGGGCTGCCGCCCGGCGGCGTGCGCGAGGTGCCCGACCCGGCGGCGGGCTGATTTCTTCAAATAATCCCACCAATTAGGGTTGGTTTAGGCTTATTCGCTAGTTTTAGCCGCAATTTCTCCCGTAACTTGGGCCAAAATAGCGGGAATCTACCGCCTCGTTTTTTTCTTTGTTTAAGAAAGCCCACTGGCTATTCCGCGCCCCGCACCCCTATGGCAAAAGCACAGACTAATTTCGGTAAACAGGAAGCCGAAAAGAAGCGTCAGCAAAAGAAAAACGAGAAAGAAGAACGCCGCCTCGCTCGCCAGGCCAACAAGGCCCAGGGCGAAGAGGATATGTTTGCCTACGTAGACGAAAACGGCAACATCACGACCACCCCGCCCGACCCAACCAAGAAGAAGGAAATTGCCCTCGAAAGCATCCGCATCGGCGTAGCCCGGCAGGAAGACCGCGAGCCCGAAGACACCCAGCGCACCGGCGCGGTTACGTTCTTCAACTCGGCCAAGGGCTACGGCTTTATCAAGGACGCGGCCAGCCAGGAAAGTATTTTCGTGCACGCCAACAACCTCGGCGGCCTCACCATCACCGAAGGCGACAAAGTGACCTTCGAGACCGAGCCCGGCATGAAAGGCCCCACCGCCGTGCGCGTCAAAAAGACTGCCTAGCGCCGGCCCCCGGCCCCGCTTAGCACCACTTTAGCAACAGGCAGCCGCTTGCCCAGCGGCTGCCTGTTGGCGTTTTCGGGCGGCCGGGCGGCCGCCCGGCCAATTGCCCCCAGCCCGGTGCCGGCCGCATTTTCGGCGGGGCAGCGCTATCTTCGTAGCTACTGGCCTTGGCCCGAGCGGAAGCTGCCGAATCACTTGGCCCCGGCGGCTAGCCGCGGCCGCCGCCGCCGCGCCGCAAACGCGGCCCCCGCCGGGGCACTTTGGGTGGCTTGGTGCACTGCCCCAATCCTACTTTCCGGCCCGGCCGGGAATCAAAAGCCGCTATAATCGCTTATTACTAGTTGCCTGTTCGCAAACAGGTTTTTGAGAACCCTATCCCCCCTTCATGGCCAGAGCCCAGACATCATTCGGCAAGAAAGAAAACGAAAAAAAGCGCTTGCAAAAGCGCAACGACAAAGACGAGAAGCGCAAAGAGCGCCAGGCCAATGCCGTGCCCGGCCAGGGCCTGGAAGAAATGATGGCCTACGTCGATGAGAACGGCAACATTACTTCGACGCCGCCCGACCCCACGCGCAAGCGCAAGGAAATCGCCCTCGAAAGCATCCAGATTGGGGTGCCCAAGCAGGAAGACCGCGAGCCCGAGGACGTTATCCGCACCGGCACGGTGTCCTTCTTCAACGACTCGAAAGGCTACGGCTTCATTCGCGACGCGGCCAGCCAGGAAAGCATTTTCGTGCACGCCAATAACCTCGGCGGCCTCACCATCACGGAGGGTAATAAGGTAACCTTTGAGGTAGAGCCCGGCATGAAAGGCCCCACCGCCGTGCGCGTGAAAATGAGCGCCTAAGCACGCGCCGCTTTTCACCCACCAGACTTCACAACGCTACGGCGGCCCCTCGGGCCACGCCGTAGCGTTTTTGCTTTCCGGGGTTTTCCTATATTGCCGCCGCAATTCTGCACCGCACGCTTTATTTCCTTTTCTTGATGGACTACTTTTTACACGCGTTAAAGAATTACGCCGTGTTTTCGGGCCGCGCCCGCCGGCGCGAGTACTGGATGTTCACGCTGTTTCAGCTCATTTTCAGCGCCGTGGCTCTTGCCATCGATTACACGCTGGGCATCAACCTGATTTCGGGCATTTTCTCGCTGGCGATGCTGATTCCGGGCTTGGCCGTGAGCGTGCGCCGGCTGCACGACGTTAATAAAAGTGGCTGGTTTCTGCTTATCCTGTTCGTGCCACTGGTAGGTGCCATCTGGCTGCTGGTGCTGGACTGCACCGAGGGCACGCGCGGCCCCAACCAGTACGGCCCCGACCCCAAGGGCGAGGTAGAAGTTAACCCGATGCTGTATTAGTATCAGCCCAACGCACGCAGTAAAACGAGCTTGATGCCTAAAAAAAGCGGCGACTGCCCTGGGAGCAGTCGCCGCTTTTTGTTACTAAAATGCCGGCTTTCAGGCCCGGCCCAGGCGCCGCAGAAACACGACGTGCGAGACGATGGCCTGCCACATTTTGGGGTATTCCTGGTAGGGCACGCCAAACTCGGCGCAGGTCTGGCGGATAATCTTGCTGAGCTGCGGGTAGTGCACGTGCGATATTTTGGGGAATAAATGGTGCTCGACCTGAAAATTGAGCCCACCTACCAGCCAGCTAATCAGGCGATTGCTGGTAGCAAAATTGGCCGTGGTGCGCAGCTGGTGCACGGCCCACTCGTCCTCCATTTTGCGGGTAGTGGCGTGGGGCACCGGAAAGGCCGTGTGCTCGACGGTGTGCGCCAGCTGAAACACGATGCTAAGCGTAAAGCCCGCCACGGCCATAGCTACGCCGAAGCCCAGCAGCCAGCCCCAAAATCCTACCATGTACACCGGCAGCCCGATAAACAGCCCCAGGCTCAAGGCTTTAAAGCCCCAGAACACGAAGTGGTCGGTGCGGGCCATGGGCCGCAGCGCCACCGAGCCGATGCGGCGGGTGAAGTACTTTTGGTAGTCCATCACAAACACCCAGGAGAGGTAGAGCAGGCAATATAAAACCCAGAAATAGAGGTGCTGAAAGCGGTGGGCACGGTGGCGCTTTTGGTCGGGGGTCATGCGCATCCAGGGCTGGATGTCGAGGTCATCGTCGACGCCGTCGATGTTGGTGTACATGTGGTGCACGGTGTTGTGCTTGGCGTCCCACATGTAGCTGCTGCCGCCCAGCACATTGAGCGTGAAGGCCGCCACGCGGTTCAGCCACGGGTGGCGGCTAAAACTACCGTGCGCCCCGTCGTGCATCACGTTGAAGCCCACCAGGGCCACCACCGTACCCAGCGCCACGCATTCGGCCAAAGCCCAGCCCAGCGCGGGCGTGAAGAAAACCAGGTGCACGTAGAGCGCCACCAGGGTGCTCACCAGCAGGGCGGCCTTAGCCAGCAGGGCGCGGTCGCCGGTTTGGGCCTTGGCTTCGGTTTGGAAATACTGGGCGGCGCGGCGCTTGAGCTCGGCATGAAACGAGCGCGAGGGCGCGAATTTGGGCAGGGATACGGACATAGGCTCGGAAAGACCAGCTACTACGCCCCGGCTCGGTCAGCCGCGGGGGCGGGGCCGCCCTTACCCTCGGGCAAAATCGCAGCCAACTTCTGCGCCTTGCACAAGCCAATCTCAACCGTCGCCCCTAACCGGGCAGCGCCCCCCAAAGGTAGGGCCGCCAGCCAGCGGGGGCGGGTGGTGCCTTGCAACGCGGCCGGCGGCAAAAGAGTGCTATATAAACAAGCCGGTGTTTCTACAACGAGCCAGCGGGCAACTTTTTGCCGGCGGCATTGCCGGCCGGCTATATTTAGCGCGCTACCTCTCGCTTACCTTAACATTATGCGCAGCACCTTTACCCTTCTCTTGTTGCTTGCCGCCTTTTCGGGCCCGGTGGCCCGTGGCCAAAGCCCGCAGCGGCCGGCCGGGGCGCGCCAGCCGGCCGCCACCACAGCGCCTAAGCCCGCCGCCTCGGACGAGCTGCGCCAAACAGTGGCTCGGCTCGACGCGGAGCTGTTTGCCGCCTTCAACGCTAAGGACGTGCCCAGGCTTATGTCCTACTTTGCTGACGACCTGGAGTTTTACCACGACAAAGGTGGGCTTTCCGACTTCGCCCAAACCAAGGAAAGTTTTGCGCGCCTGTTTGCCCAATCGCCCGACATCACCCGCACGCTGGTGCCGGGCAGCCTAGCGGTGTATCCCATCAAGGGCTACGGGGCCATGCACATCGGCACGCAGCGGTTTTGCCACGTCGAAAACGGCCGCCAGGACTGCGGCAATTCCAAATTTGTGATGGTGTGGCAGCAGCAGGGCAACACCTGGAAAATCACCCGCGTGGTGAGCTACGACCACTGAGAACCCAGCCCAAGCCCAGGCTGCCTGTGCAAGCATGGGCGCAGCTACCGGGGCCCCGCCAGCTCCGAGTAGTCGGCCAGCCGCCGCAGCTGGGCCGGCTCATACACTTGCCCGGCCTTCACCACCAGCCGCACCTGCCGGATGTCGCGGATGGTAGCCAGCGGGTCGCCGTCGATAATAACTAAATCGGCCTGCTTACCCACATCGAGCGAGCCGGCGCGGGCGTCCAGGTTCAGGGCGCGAGCGGCGGCGATGGTGGCCGTTTGCAGGGCCTGCATGGGCGTGAGGCCGCCCTGCACGTACAGCTCCAGCTCGCGGGCAAGGGTGGTGCCGGGAAAGCCCATGTCGGTGCCCGCCACCACGGCGATGCCGTGGGCGTGCAGCGCCTGCACGAGGCGCGGGTAGCTAGCTATATAAGGCGCCATTTTGGCGGCCTCAGCGGGCTCCGTACCCATGTTCACGTACAGCGCCTGCAAGGCCTGCGGCAGCCGCAGGTAGCCGGGCTCGATGGCCATAATATCGTCTTTGGTCGAGCGGTACGCCAGCTCAAACACGCCCACTGTAGGGTCGATTACGGTGCGGTGGGCTTTGAGAAAAGCAAACACGCGGGCGGCCGTGGTATCGGTGAGGATAACCGAGCCATCGGCATTGCGCCGCAGCAGCCGCACCACGTAGTTGAGGTGGTTGACCTGGTCCATGCCGGCGGCTACGCCTTGCAGCAGGGTCATGCCATCGGGAATATGACCCGTAACGGTGAGGCCCAGGCGGTGCGCCTCGGTGCACACGGCCCGCACGACGGCGGGCTTTACTGAGCTGTAGAGCTTGATTTGGGCAAAGCCGTGGGCCTTGTAGCGCTGCACCAGCCGCACGGCTTCGGCCGGGGTGTTGGCCAGCTCGATGCCCAGGGTGCGCTCGCCGGTGCCGTCGATAAGGCCGGCCTTGAGGATGCGTGGCCCCACGCCCTGCCCGCCGTCGATGGCGCGCTGCACGGTATTTATGTAGGCAAATTCGTTGCCGCAGTCGCGCACCGTCGTCACGCCGGCCGCCAGGTAGGCCGGCCCCCACTCGGCCTGCTGAAAGTGGGCGTGCATGTCCCAGAGGCCCGGCAGCACGGTTTTTCCTTGAGCCTGAATCACGCGGGCCTGCTTGGGCACGGCCACACTGGCCGCCGGCCCCACTTTGGTAATCTTACCGCCCTCCAGCAGCACCACGGCATCAGGGATGCGGCGGCCGCGCACCACGTCTACCACCGTGCCGCCCACGATGGCCAGCGGCGGGGCCGAAGTCACCTTTTGGGCGGCGGCCACCGCGCCCATTTCGGCCCGAAACAACCGCATGCCGTGCCGCGCCGCCCGTGCCACCAGCGCGGGCAGCAGCGCCGCGTAGGGCTGGGCCAGCAGCTCCAACTTGTCGCCCTCGGCGTCGATGGTGATGAGGCCTACGAGGTTGCCCTGCTGGTCGGTCCAGAGCAGTTCGTTGCCCCACACGAGGCCCTTGAGCACGTAGCGCCGCAGCCGCAGCGGCCGGTTCTGAAATTGCAGCGTGTCCGCCCCGTCTTCGCGGATGCGGACCGTGCCGCCGGGCAGCAGCGCCAGGCTGGCGGGGCGGCCGTGCTGCTGCCAGTAGCGCAGCAGCAGCCACTGCCCAATGCCCGGCGCGTAGCCTGCCACCGGGAAGCTCAGGGCCGGCCGCGACTCGGTACGCACCACCTCATCGACGCGGATGCGGGCCTGCCCATCGGCCCCCAGGCGCACCGTGTCGTTGATGCTGCTGAAGCGCGAGGTCTGCCCCTTCACGGCCAGGCGCAGCGGCTCGCCGGCGGGCGTGGTGGCGATTTGGGCGGTGAGCGCCACCGGCGAGCCCCGGTCCACGAACCGGAAAGCGACGTCGTAGGTGTACGCCTGCGGGGTGCGCGTGAGGCGGTAGGTTTCCTTGCAGATGCGCTGCGCGAACTTGTGCAGCAGGAAGGTGTCCGTGTCGGCGGGGGCCGTTTGGGCGCGGACGGCGAGCGGGAGGGCCAGCGAGGCGGCGAGGGGTAGGTAAAATTGACGCATATTCTATCCTAGTGCTATTCGAGTACGCAAAGTATACTACATTGCAATACCGCCCAGCAGGTGCCTTACAGTAAACTGAGACAGAAAGCAAAAGATAGCCCCGTAAGATGAATCTAAAGAACCTTATTGCAAAAGGATATTTTCCAAAGGAGCTACCACCGTCCTTTATTACTTATTATTTTTCTAACAAGCTAGATGACATTGAAAAAGAATGGGTGTTAATAAATGAAAAAGTTCAAAGGAAATTTAGTGGAACAAGATGCACTGACTTTAGTATACCTAAGGTTGGAATAAACAGACGCAAGCTAAGCATACCAAATCCATTAAGCCAATTACAACTATCGAAATGCATTTCCGATAATTACACAGAAATAAATAAAGTATTTTCCTCAAAAATATCTGCTAGCATACCAGTTCATACTCCTTCTGGAACAAGAAGTCTAAGAACAAAGCTCACTTATGGTGACTTCAGGAGGTCTGGAGCCTTAGATTCGTTTGCAAAAGTTTATGAAATCAAAACTGATATAGCGAGATACTATCACACAATTTATACACATATAATACCCTGGGTACTACATACTAAACCTGTTGCAAAAGCAAGAAGAAGAGACGAAACCTTACTTGGAAATACTCTTGACAGGTTGATTAGGCAATGCCAGTCGGGTCAAACTATCGGGATACCTGTTGGACCTGATACCTCTTTAATTATTGCCGAAATAATTGGATGCTGGATAGATAGTGAATTTTCAAAAAAACTTACCGATTTTGTAGGCTATAGGTATGTCGATGACTTCAATTTCTTTTTTTCTTCTGTAGAACAAGCGGAAAAAGCTATAAGAGTTTTACAAGAACTATTTACTTCGCTCAATCTCGACATGAACGAAGGAAAAACTAGTGTTACCCGCTCACCACACTTTTTTGATAACGGATGGTCATATATACTCGCTAATTACAGATTCTCTACTGACCAGAGAAAGCAACTGTATGATATAATTAGATTTTTTGATATTTCCTTTAAATTCTCCATAGAATTTCCATCAGACAGCGTCCTGAAATACTCTATAAAGGTACTTAATAGCTTATCAGCTGAGCCTGGGAACTGGTCCTTCTTTGAATCATTACTAATGAAGACGGCGATAACAGAGCCAGCAACGCTGCAAGAATTCTCATACATAATGTATAAAAATAGAAGCAGAGTAGATATCAGCAAGATAACAGATGTCGTTTATACATTACTAGAGGAGCATATTTATAAAGGCCATTCTTTTGAAACTTGCTGGGCTTTATGGCTAGCGAAAATGTTCAAGATAAAGATACCAGCTAAAATATCAAACAGCTTATTAGAATTTATTGACCCGTGCTGTCTTATCATGGTATTAGATTTACGTGAATAGGGCTTAATACCTATAAATACGAAGGTTAGTCATTTATTAGACTTTTTTGATGAAGAATCATTGGTTAATGAATACTGGATTTTTATATACGAGGCATTATACCATAAGTGGCTTACGCCTAAAGACCCTAAAATCATTGATAAGCACCCTTTTTTCAAAATTTTAAAAAGTAATAATATTTCTTTCTATCATTCCAAGAAAATCATCAAGCCCAAAGCCCCAAAAGTTATCAACAACAGCAATCTTCCTAATATAAGTGACTTAACTAATGACGAGCTGGCTTTCTTATTCAACTTTAATACACTTGATTATATGTAGCCAACTACCCAGCTACCTGATTCAAAGTTTATTTATATAAAAATTTAAATTTATTCAGTAAGTACTTCATACAAACGCAAAAGAGGCTGAAGCTCCTATAGCCTCAGCCTCTTTTGCGTTTCTGCCGCAGGGCAGGGCATTACATATGAATCGCCCGGTCCTCGGTAGCCGCCGGCTCCCATTCGCCCACCACGATGCCCGTGCGCTTGATTTCTTGCACGAAGGGATTCCAGTCGGCGAACTGTTCGGGCGAGAAGGTATGCGGCTCGATGTCAACAAACTGCTTCTGAGCAATGGTAGCCCCAATCAGGCCCACGTCCTGAAAGCCGAACCCAGTGAATTCATCGGCCACCAAAGCCACATCAATATCCGAAAACTCCCGCTGTTCATTACGGGCATAAGAACCGAACAGCACCACCTTCCGCAAGGACACTTGCTGCTGCACGGCTCCGGCAAAGGCTTGCACCCGTGCTAGGGCAACTGATTGAGTAAGCATAAGCGCAGGTCGGTTACGTCTTGTAAAACAGACTGAGTGAACGATTGGGTTGCCAGCTGCCGCAGGTTGGCGGTGTAGCTTTCATAACGTCCTTCCAATTGAAAAGTATTCAACTGCTGGAGTAACCATTAGCGAAGGTCCGGTAACGTCGGAAGTCAATACCCAAGTTAGGTTTACTGCAAACTGCGTCTACGTCGAATTACTGACCAGCTCGCGAGCAGCAGTACCTCAGCCGTAACAGTTGTTATTGCTGTTGGCGTAGCGTATTCCGATGGACACGGTGGGCAAGGCGCTCCTGGCAGGCACTGTTCACACGCTGTTCCAACGTAACGATTCCATTGGTAGCTACCTAGGATGGCTATGGCCAATGCCAGAGCTAATAATATTTTGGTTGTGCCTGCCATAAAAAGAAGCCGCCGTAGCAACTAATGTAGCTACGGCGGCTTGCTTATCAAGCATCCAAGGTATTACATATGAATGGCCCGGTTCTCGGTAGCCGCCAGGCAAGCTTCCTTCATGGCCTCGGCATAGGTGGGGTGCGAGTGGCTCATGCGGGCCACGTCCTCGGCGGAGGCGCGGAACTCCATGGCGGTCACGGCTTCGGCGATGAGGTCGGCGATGCGCGGCCCTATCATATGCACGCCCAGGATTTCGTCGGTGGTTTTGTCGGCCAGCACCTTCACGAAGCCATCGGTGTCGCCGCTGGCGCGGGCGCGGCCGCTGGCTTTGAACGGGAACGAGCCCACTTTGTAGGCCTTGCCTTGCTCCTTGAGCTGCTCCTCGGTGTAGCCCACGCCGGCCACTTCGGGCCAGGTGTACACCACGCCGGGGATGAGCAGGTAGTTGATGTGCGGCTTCTGGCCCACGATGGTTTCGGCCACAAACACACCTTCTTCCTCGGCCTTGTGGGCCAGCATGGCGCCGCGCACCACGTCGCCGATGGCGTAGATGCCGGGCACGTTGGTTTGCAGGTGCTCATCGACCTTGATGCGGCCGCGCTCTTCCATCT
>JAKONR010000128.1 GCA_022701825.1 Hymenobacteraceae bacterium
TGCGCCCCGAAACGGCCCAGGGTATTTTCGTCAACTTCCTGAACGTGCAGAAGTCGGCGCGGATGAAAATCCCGTTCGGTATCGCGCAGATTGGCAAGGCCTTCCGCAACGAGATTGTGGCCCGGCAATTCATTTTCCGGATGCGCGAGTTTGAGCAGATGGAGATGCAGTTCTTCGTGCGCCCCGGCACCGAAGGCGAGTGGTACGACACCTGGAAGGCCGCCCGCCGCCGCTTCCACGAGGCCATTGGCCTGCCGGCCGCCAAGCTGCGTTTCCACGACCACGACAAGCTGGCCCACTACGCCAAGGCGGCCGTGGACATTGAGTTTGAGTTTCCCTTCGGCTTCAAGGAAATCGAGGGCATCCACTCGCGCTCCGACTTCGACCTGACCCAGCACCAGAGCCTGAGCCGCAAAAAGCAGCAGTACTTCGACAACGACGTGAACCCCGAAACCGGCAAGCCCTACGGCAACTACGTGCCCTATGTGGTGGAGACTTCGGTAGGGGCCGACCGCCTGTTCTTGGCCACCATGTGCCAGGCGTTCCAGGAAGAAACCATCACGGAGGGCGAAGGCGAGGAGCAAACCACCAAAACCCGCACCTTCCTGAAGCTGCACCCAGCTGTGGCTCCCATCAAGGCCGCCATTTTCCCGCTGGTGCGCAAGGACGGCATGCCCGAAAAAGCCCAGGAGATTTTTGACAGCCTGCGCTTCGACTTCCGCTTGGTGATTGAGGACAAGGACGCCATCGGCAAGCGCTACACCCGCCAAGACCTCATCGGCACGCCCTTCTGCATCGTGGTCGATGGCCAGACGCTCGAAGACGACACCGTGACCGTGCGCGACCGCGACACCCGCGCCCAGGTGCGGATGCCCATCAGCGAGCTGCGCGGCTACATCGGCGAGAAGGTGAGCTTCAAAACGGTGTTCGAAAAGCTGTAAAAGCTGTCCGTCGCACTTTGTCGGCCAGAAACTCGTTAAGTTTTCCTGCTATGCTACGCTACATCCACGACCGTATTACCGTTGACCCCGACCTGTGCGGGGGCAAACCTACCATTCGCGGCAAGCGCCTGACTGTGCAGACGATACTGGAGTTTCTGGCCGCTGGCGATACCCCGGAAGAAATTCTGGAAGACTATGAATTTCTGGAGTTGGCGGATATCAAAGCCTGCCAGCAATTTGCCATGAAAACGGCATTGGAAACGCTTAGCCATCGTGTCTATTTGCCAGAAGCTGCGTAGCTGTGAGGTTGTTTTTTTGCAGGCTCATGGCTAACCGCTGCATGGGGAATGGGTTATGGCGACCACAACCAATACTCTGATGCCCGGTTTTCTGATTGATGCCAACCTACCCAAACGGCTGCGTTTTTGGCGCGAAGATGAGTGCGTATTTCTACCCGATGATGAATGGCACGATAGCTTGGTTTGGCGTTATGCGCGTGAGCATCAGCTAACCATTGTGACCAAAGACGGGGACTTTGAGCGGCTGGCGCTGGCTAGCGGGCCGCCCGTTGTTATCCTGCTTTGCGTTGGCCCGGCCTCGCGCCAAGTGCTGTGGGGCATCCTGCAACAGTGGCGGCCCACCGCCCGCGAGGCCAGCCAACAGCCGGGCTGCCGGCTAGTGCGAATTTTTCCCGATTGCGTAGAGGTGGTATGACATCGCTTCGCACCTTATCCTAACCGCTTATGTGGGGACATATCGCCCTCTTTATCATCAAGTACCGCAGCTGGCTGCTGGGCCTGATTGCGCTATCGACCGTGTACATGGCCTGGGTGGCTAAAGATGTGCAGATGACCTACGATTTTGCGCAGGTCGTGAGTCCGAAAGACCCGGACATGGTGTACTTCCAGCAGTTTAAGAAAACCTTCGGCGAGGATGGCAACATCCTGGTGGTGGGGATGCAGGACAGCGGGGTGTACCAGCTAAAAAACTTTCGGCAGTACGACCAGCTGGCCGACGAACTGGTGAAAGTGCAGGGCGTAACGGGCGTGCTGGGGATTCCTAAACTCATTAACATTGAGAAGGATACCATCAATAACAGCTTCGTAACGGCCCCGGTCTTCAAAACCCCGCCTACCAGCCAGGTGCAGCTCGACTCGCTGATGCGGGTCGTGAACAGCATCGAGTTTTACAAAGGGCAGGTGATTGCGCCGCGCTCGGGGGCCACGCTGCTGGCCATTACCCTCGACCCCACGTTTCTGAACTCCAACAAGCGGGGTGCGGTGATGGATAACATCTTAGGTTACACCGAGAAGTTCGAGAAAAACACCGGCATCAAGCTGCACTACGCCGGCCTGCCCTACGTGCGCTCGACTATGACGAGCAAGGTATCAGCCGAAATGAAGTTCTTCGCCGGGCTGATGGTGGTAGTAATGGCCATCATTCTGTTCGTGTTTTTCCGCACATGGTCGGCGGTGGTGGTGCCGCTGCTGGTCGTCATTATCGTGATGATATGGTGCGTGGCGAGTATCGTGCTGCTGGGTTTCAAGATAAACCTGCTCACGGGCTTGATACCGTCTATCCTGGTGGTTATCAGCGTGCCCAACTGCACGTACCTGCTCTCGCGCTACCACTTCGATTACCGCAAATCGGGCAACCAGATACTAGCCATGACGCGGGTAGTGCGCAAAATCGGCCTCATCACGCTGGTGAATAACACGACCACGGCCATTGGCTTTTTCGTGTTCACCTTCACCGATATCGCCATTCTCTACCAGTTTGGGCTGGTAGCCACGATTAACATTTTCATCGCCTTCATCATCAGTTTCATCATGATTCCGGCGGTGTTTACCTACCTGCCGGGGCCGAGCGAAAAGCAGCTGGAGCACCTCGACTCGAAGCCGCTGGTGGGCATCGTGCACTTCCTCGATTTCATCGTGCTGCGGCGGCGGCGCACAATTTACCTCACGGCGGCGGTGCTGGTAGGGCTGTCGGCTATCGGTATCTCGCGCATCGAAGCCGTGTCGTACATGGTCGATGATTTGCCCAAGAAGAGCTCGGTAAACGAGGATTTGAGCTTTTTCGAAGCTCGCTTTGGCGGCGTGATGCCGCTGGAATTTGTGGTAGATACCAAGCAGCCCAAAGGCCTGTTGAAGCTGCCTAACTTGCAGAAAATCGATAAGTTCGACCGATTTTTGCAGGCGCAGCCCGAGCTATCGACTCCGCTCAGTATGGTTACCTTTTTGAAGGCGGCCAAGCAGTCATTTTATAATGGCAACCCGGACTTTTATAAGCTGCCGGACAACGACGATAAGAATTTCATTCTGAGCTACCTGGCTAATTCGCAGGGCAAAGGCAAAAACTCGACCAGCAAGCTGCTCAAAACCTTCGTGGACAGTACCCAGCAGCGCGCCCGCATCAGCGTCAAAATCGCCGATATTGGCTCGCACAAGCTTGATACACTGGTGAATAAGCGCATCGACCCAGAGATTAAGCGCATTTTCGGCGGCACCGATATGGTGGTGCGCCGCACGGGCACCACGGTCATTTTCACAAAGGGCAACGAGTACGTTATCGGCACGCTGGGCGAAAGCCTGATGTGGGCGTTTGGGCTGGTGTCGGTGGTAGTGCTGCTGCTGTTTCACTCGGTGCGTACCATCTTCTACGCGCTGGTACCCAATATCTTGACCTTGACCCTGACGGCGGGCGTGATGGGCTACTTTGGCATTGCCCTGAAACCCAGCACGGCGCTCATCTACGTTATTGCGCTGGGCATTGATGGTGATAACTCCATTCACTTGCTGGCCAAGTTCCGGCAGGAGATGGCGATGGCCAACCGCAGCGTAAGCGAGGCCATTACCAACACGCTGGCCGAGGCGGGCACGAGCATGTTTTACACCAGCATCGTGCTGTTTATCGGGTTCAGTATCTATGGGTTCAGCGAGTTTGGCGGTACTAAGGCGCTGGGCGTGCTCATGGGCGCGTCGCTGCTGATTACCAACTTCTCGAACTTGGTTTTCCTGCCCGCGCTGCTCGTTACCTTCGAGCGCGGCGGCAGCTGGCACACGCCCAAAACTGCCCTCGTGCATCACTACGACGAGAACTACCACGAGGAAGATGACGATATTGATTTGAACTTGCAGCGCCTTAGCGTGGAGCAGGGCAAGGCAGTGAAGACGACTTGACACTACCTCGTCATGCTGAGCGGAGCGTAGCGCAGTCGAAGCATCTCTACCGGAGAACCAACTTCTGACGCTAACAACGAAGTAATAGAGATGCTTCGACTGCGCTGCGCTCCGCTCAGCATGACAAACGATTTTTAGAAAAGCCAACAGCCAGCGGCCATAAGCCAATAGCTAATAAGACAATGACTTACCCCGAATACAAGCAGCCGCTCGACTACGCCAAGCTCGCCACCGACGTGCGGGCCTACTGGGACGCCAACGGCATCTTTGAGAAGAGCGTGAGCAGCCGCGAGGGCCAGCCTACGTTCGTGTTTTACGAGGGCCCGCCCTCGGCCAACGGCCAGCCCGGCATCCACCACGTGATGGCGCGGGCGGTGAAGGACATCTTCTGCCGCT
>JAKONR010000139.1 GCA_022701825.1 Hymenobacteraceae bacterium
TGCGCTGCGATGCCAACGTGAGCGTGATGAAAAAAGACGCCACCGAGTACGGTACGAAGGTGGAAGTCAAGAACATGAACTCGTTTCGCAACGTGCAGCGGGCCATCGAGTACGAGGTGAAGCGCCAGATTGAAATCCTGGAAAATGGCGGCGAAGTGGACTCCGAAACTCGTGGTTTCGACGCCACTACCGGCACCACCAGCGGCCAGCGCTCGAAGGAAACGCTGAACGACTACCGCTACTTTCCCGAGCCCGACCTGCCGCCGCTTATCGTGGACGATGCTTGGCTGCACCGCGTGCAGGCCGCCCTGCCGGCGCTGCCGCAGCAGCTGTATGCGCGCTTCACGGGCGAGCTGGGCCTGAGCGACTACGATGCCAACGTGCTCATCGACCAGAAAGAAGTGGCGCAGTTCTTCGATGAGCTCTCGCGCCTCACGCCCAACGCCAAGGCCGCCGCCAACTGGGTGATGGGCCCGGTGAAGTCGTACCTCAACGAGCGGGCGCTCGAAATCGCCGACTTCCCGCTCGACCCCGGCCAGCTGGCCGGTATTATCGAGTTGATTGACGCCGACAAGCTCAATTACTCGGTGGCTTCCAAGCAGTTGTTTCCGTACCTGCTGGAGCACCCCACGGCCAACGCCACCGGCGCGGCCGAGGCGCTGGGCCTGCTCACCAAGGCCGACGCGGGCGAATTGCAAGCGCTGGTAGACCAGGTGCTGGCTGCCAACCCCGCCAAAGTAGCCGAGTACCGCGCCGGCAAGAAATCGCTCACCGGCATGTTTATGGGCGAGCTCATGAAGCTGACCGGTGGCAAAGCTGACCCTAAGCTGGCCAACCAGTTGCTGCGCAAAGGGCTCGACGGCTAGGCGCGGGAACCAACCGCCGCCGTTCGTCCTTTCAGCCGCCATGCGCCTTGCTCTGGCGCGTTCTTCTCCGTTTTTTGCCCCATGCGTGCTCCTCTTATGAACCCAACTCTCGTCGCCGTAGCCCTGCTCGGCCTCACCAATGCCTGCCAGAATGCCAGCGCCGCCGGCTACGAAATCAGTGGGCAGCTCAAAAACGCCCCGGCTGGCACTACCCTGCATTTGTCCGAACTGACTAGTAATCAGTTTGTGGAGCGCGGTACTGCCACCACCGACGCGCAGGGTAAGTTCACCTTCAAGAGTACGCAGCCGGCTACTACGGCCGTGTATCAGCTTAAGCTGGATGAACCCAACCAGGTGCTGCTGGTGCTCGACAACCAAACGCGCCTGACCTTGAGCGGCGACGCCAAAAACCTGATGCAGACCTACGCCGTGAAAGGCTCTAAGGACTCGGAGGTAATTCAGGAGCTGACGCGCAACAACCTAGCCAGCAAAACCCAGCTTGAAGCCCTGGGCCAGCGCTACAACACCGCCAGCCAGGCCGGCCAGGCCGAGGCTGCCGAGGCCGCTAAAGGCGATTACCTGACCACCGTAGGCCAGCTTACGGCCCGCAACAAGGCCATTATTCGGCGCAATGCCAAGTCGGTGGCGGCGGGCTTCGCCACGCTGAGCTTTTTGAACCCCGAAGAGGAGTTTGCCTTTGCCGACTCTATTGCCACGGTGCAGAAGGCAGCGCAGCCCAACTCGCCCTTCACGGCTGCGCTTACCCAGCGCCTGGCCCCGCTCCGCGTAACGGCTATCGGCACTACCGCGCCCGAAATCAACCTTGATACGCCCGAAGGCACCAAGCTCTCGCTCAAGAGCCTGCGCGGCAAGTATGTATTGGTTGACTTTTGGGCGAGCTGGTGCGGTCCCTGCCGCGGCGAAAACCCCAACGTAGTGAAGGCCTACAACCAGTTCAAGGACAAGGGCAAAGGCTTCACCATCTACAGCGTATCGCTCGACAATGCCAAGCCCAACTGGACCAAAGCCATCGCGGCCGACGGCCTGGCCTGGCCCAACCACGTATCGGACCTCAAAGGCTGGCAAAGCTCGGCAGCGGCAGCCTACGGCGTGCAGTCCATCCCGGCATCCTTCCTGCTTGACCCGAATGGGAAGATTATCGCCAAAAACCTACGCGGCCCGGCCCTGGAAGCCAAGCTGGCCGAGGTGCTGAAATAGCTTCTTGTGGCATAAGCTTTCGCTTATGCGCTGGATTGTAAAAAAGAAGCCCGGCCAAGCAGCCGGGCTTCTTTTTTAAGTTAAAAGCAGGGGGTAGAGCCACCTGGTGCGATTTTACCCCCTGCTTTTAACTTAAAAACATGGCTTTCAGGCCTGCCCACAGGCGTTTCTTTAGGCTGTTGTCGTATTCTATCATTTCGACCTCGGCCCCGGCCAAGTAATTGAGGCCCTGATTAGGAAAATGCACGGGCTCATATATCTGGGTGGTACGCACGGCCACATCGAGCAGGTTTTTGCCGAAGGCCAGGATGCAGGTAGCGGCGATTTCCTTGCGCAGGTTCTGCAAGGCCACGGGGTAGGGGCTCTCCACGTTCACCAGCACTACGTCGGCCATTACCAGGTTGATGGCTTTCAAGAGGTTATTCAGAAAAACGTTGCGGTGGAGCTTCTGAAATCGCTCGGCGGGCAGGCGCACCAGTAGCACCACGCCCTGCGCATTGTTGCCCAGCGTCGAGAAAGTCGTGAGCAGGTAGGGCGGTATTTCGGCCGCGGCAGGGGCGGGGGGCGCTGGCTTGGTGGGCGGCTGGGCTGGGGCAGGGGGGCTTCCTACCGCGGCCAGTGAAGGCAGCTTGCTCGCCATAGGCGCCACGGGCGCGGCCACCACGGGCGGCACCGCAACCGGGGCAGGCGCTGGCGGGGCGGGGGCGGGGGCGGGCGGAGCCGATACTACTGGCGTGGGCAGCGTAGCGGTCACCGGCGGGGCAACCATCGGCGGGGCGGCTAGTGGCGCAGCGGCAGCCTGGGCCGCTGGCTCAGCAGCTGGCGCGGTTGCCACCGCCCGCTCGTGGGCCTCGAAGGGCATGTAGAGCGTTACGTCGGTGTAGAAATTCTGGAGAAATGCCAGCGTACTGGCCTGTTCATCAGCCATGTATACGTAGAAGCTAGGGGAGCTCAAACATTGCTTTCAACTCGGTGGCGTCTGCTGGTTTGAGGCGGCCGGCCAGCACTAGGCGCAGCTGGCGGCGGCGCAGGGCGCCTTCGTAAAGGGCAATTTCGTCGGCCGTTTCGGGCACGGCCTCGGGCACGTCGATGGGGCGGCCCGACTGGTCAACGGCCACGAAGGTGAAAAACGCCTCGTTGGTTTTCTGGCGCGTGCCGCTCGGAATGTCCTCGGCCCACACGTCGATGTGCACTTCCATACTGGAGCTAAAAGCCCGCGTAACCTGCGCCTGCAACGTCACCACGTTGCCCAGCCGGATGGGGTCGCGAAACGATACATTATCGACCGAAGCCGTAACGACGATGCGGTTGGAGTGCTTTTGGGCGGCAATGGCGGCGGCGATGTCCATGAGGTGCATCATGCGGCCGCCCATCAAGTTATTGAGCGTATTGGTATCGTTGGGCAGTACCAGCTCGGTCATGATGACATACGAGTCGGCTACGGGGCGTTGCTTGCGCACTTTCAGGAAGTTAAGAGTTAGGAGTAATGAGTTAAGAGTTGCCAAAAGGAGGCATTCTGACCCAAACCCAGCTTTGCAAAGGTACGGTAGCTCCTCCCGGAAGCGATTTACACAAAGAGAATCCCAGCAAGCAGCTAGGCATTCGGGGCTGAATAACTCTTAACTCATCACTCCTAACTCATTTCCACCCCGCCGCGCCCAGCAGCGGCACGAAGCGGCAGCCGCCAAACTCTTCGCGCACGTAGCTTTCGGGCCCCTCGCGGGTGATGCGCAGCAGCAGCTGCCGGCTGGGGTCGTCGGCGCCCACCGGCACCACCAGCCGCCCCCCGATGCGCAGCTGCCGCAGCAGGGCCGGCGGCAGGGCCGGCGCGCCGGCCGTGACCAAAATGCCGTCGTAGGGTGCGCCGGCGGGCCAGCCCAGGGAGCCATCGCCGAGGTGCAGGCCGGCCGTGGGCAGGCCCAAGGCTGCTAGGCGGGCTTTGCCGCGGGCGTAAAGCGTGGCGTTGAACTCGATGCTCTGGACGTGGGCCGTGAGCTGGCACAGCACCGCGTACTGGTAGCCCGAGCCGGTACCGATTTCGAGCACGTGCTGGCCGGGCTGCACGCCCAGCAGCTCGGTTTGGGTGGCCACGGTGGCGGGCTGCGAGATAGTCTGGCCCTCGCCAATGGGGAAAGCCTTGTCCTGGTAGGCGTGGGCCTCAAAAGCAGCTTCGAAAAAGAGGTGGCGCGGCACGGCGGCCAGCGCCGCCAGCACCCGCTCGTCGCGGATGCCGCGCTGCTCGCGCAGCAGCTTTACCAGCGCCCGGCGCTGGCCGCGGTGGCGATAGGTATCGCGGTCGGAAGAAATCGGAGAAATGATAAGCGGAGTGGTTGG
>JAKONR010000178.1 GCA_022701825.1 Hymenobacteraceae bacterium
CGGCAGCCAGAAGGCCCTGTGGGCCTCGAACACCAACGGCAAGGGCGGCAACCGCTGCATTATGCAGGGCGATGGCAACCTGGTGATTTATAACCCGGCCAACAAGCCGCTGTGGTCGAGCAACACCTTTAAGGATGCCAACAGCACGCTGGTGATGCAGGACGATGGCAACGCCGTGATTTACAACCCGGCCGGCAAAGCCATCTGGGCCAGTAATACGGTGCAAAAGACCGTGCCCAGCGGCCCCACTGCCACCGGCGACACTATGCGGCCGGGCCAGGTGCTGAACCCCGGCCAGAGCATCCGCGCGAATAACGGCAAGTTCACCTTCACGCTGCAAACCGATGGCAACCTGGTGCTGTACAAAGCTTTGAGCACTGGCGGTCAGGTGGCGCTGTGGGCCTCCAACACCAACGGCCGGCCCACGCAGGTCTGCATTATGCAGGGCGATGGCAATCTGGTGCTGTATGACGTGGACGGCGCGGCGCTGTGGTCGAGCAACACCTTCAAGGACGCCGGGGCACGGCTGGTGATGCAGGACGACGCCAACGCCGTGGTGTACCGCGCCAACAACACGCCAGCGTGGTCGACCGATACCTGGATGCAGACGGTGAACCTGCACGTGAAAATTCTCACGGCCCCCACCACCTTCACGGTATCGCAAATGGTGGACACGATGCGCAGCATCTATTTCGACGCGGGCTTCACCGTGCAGCTGCGCTCGACGGAAACCCTGAACCTAGCCAACCCGACGCTGGCGGCCCTCAACGACGTGGACACCGGCGCTTGCACCCGCGGCAATGCCTCGGCCGAGCAGCAGGCGCTGTCGAACTTCCGGGCCAATGCCGGGGCCAATGACGTGGTGGTGTACATGTGCCGCACGGTAACCTACGACAAGGGCTCGGCCAACGGCTGCGCCTCGTTTCCGGCGGGCCGGCCGATGGCCGTGGTAGCCTCCTACGCCACGCGCTACACCCTGGCCCACGAGGTAGGCCATGTACTGGGACTGGAACACGTAAACGACAACAATCGCCTAATGACGGGCAACGGCACGGCCAACATCACCAACCCGCCGCCCGACCTGACGGCCGGGGAAGTCCAGACCATGAAAAACAGCCCGTTCACCGTTTAAGCCCACCCCTTCACTATGGCCCGCACCCGCGAAGAACTCGTCCGCCTCATCAACCTCGATGAGCCCGACTACCCCGCCATCGTTCGCCAGCTCACCAAGGACGATATTCCGCTGCTCACGCAGTTGGCCCAGGACCCCGACCCCGGCCTGGCTACCAAGGCCATCAGTTGCCTGGGGCTGATGGGCGAAGAAACCGCCGTGGCCGGCCTGCAAGCCGCCGTGGCCCACCCCAACCCGGTGTACCGCATCGCGGCGGCCTACGCCCTGCGCAACGCGCCGGCCAGTGCTACCGGCGTGCGCCTGCTCGGCCGCCTGCTCGACGACCAGGACGTGGGCGTGCGCAAGTTTGCCCTCAAGTCGGTGGACTTAGGCAACATTGCCAGCCTCAAGGAGCAGGTGCGGCAAGTGAACCTGCGCGAGCAAAACGAAGGCTTGAAAACCCTGTCGCAGTCCATTTTGCAGAAGCTGCGCTAAGGCGGCCTTGCTACCTGCGCAACGACCCGTCTGGCTTTGCCGGGCGGGTCGTTTTGTGGGTGCTATTTGTCGGGCCGAATTGCTACTAAAGCAGCCGCGCGTTTCGCAAGTAGTCAGCGTATTCCTCGCCCACCATACTTTCGGCAACATACTTATCAGGCAATGCTCCATAAGTTGCGGCGGCATGGGCCAGCGCTTCTTCGATAGTATCAAATTCTTCAACCACAGGCGACTCATCCGGGTCAGCGGGCGTGAGTTCTACGAGGTCGAGGATATTCTCAGGGCCTCCGTTGGTTACCTCATTGTAATAGCTGCTATAGGCTTTTTCATCACCGCCTTTGTTGATGGTAAGCCACTTGATAAGAGCATAATCTACTTCATCCTGGCGCGATAGGAACTGCGCAATAGACTTGCCCATGTTAAGCCGAGCTAGTAATTCAGGTTGTGAAAGGTAGCGGGCCATAGGTTGAAGTAGTTGCAATAAGACGGCTTTTATTGGCAACCGGCTGGGTCGGTTGACTCAAAGGTAGCTAGCGCCCTTCCCTGCCCCGGCGCTACCTTCGGGCTTCATTTGCCTACTCGCTAAAAACCGCCCGATGGCTGTTAATTCTCCTGTTTCGCCCGCGCCGCTGTGGCAGCGGGCCTGGCCGCACGTGCTGGCCGTGTTGTTTTTTGTGGTGCTGGCCGTGGCCTACTTCGCGCCCATCGTGTTTGACCACCAGACGCTGGCGCAGCACGACATCACCCAGTTTCAGGGCGGCGCGCGCGAAACGCAGCAGTGGGCCGCCGAGCACGGCCACGAGCCGCTCTGGACCAACTCCATGTTCTCGGGGATGCCCACGTACCTGATTTCGGTGCACTTCCCCGGTGACCTGTTCGTGTACGTGCAGAAGTTTATCGCGCTGGGCTTGCCAGCCGTGGTCAGCAATTTGTTTGTGGCGCTGCTGTGCGGCTACGTGCTGCTGGTGGCGCTGGGCGTGCGCCCGCTGGTGGCGGTGGCCGGCGCGGTGGCGCTGGGCTTGTCGAGCTACAACATCGCCATTCTGGCGGCCGGGCACAACACCAAGTCGTGGGCCCTGGCCTACGCGCCGCTGGTACTGGGCGGGTTGCTGCTGGCTTTTAGGCAAAATAAATGGCTGGGCGCAGCACTCTTCACGCTGGGCCTGACCATGAACGTGCGCGCCAACCACCCGCAAATCACCTATTACCTGGGCTTGCTGGTCGTTATTTATGGCCTCATCGAACTGGTGAGCGCGGTGCGCGCCGGCCGGCTGGGCGACTTTGCCGGGCGCGTGGCGCTGCTGGGCATTGGGGCGGCGCTGGCCATCGGCGTCAGCTTTGGCCGCCTGTACACTACCTACGAGTACAGCAAATTCAGCAACCGCTCGCCTTCCGAGCTAAAGGCCCTGCCGCCCGCGCCCGGCCAGCCCGCCGCGCCTAGCGCCCGCCAGCAAGACCGCGACTATGCCTTTGCCTACAGCTACGGCATTGGCGAGACGATGACCCTGCTGGTACCCAACTTCTACGGCGGCAGCAGCGCCATGCCGCTCGGCCCCAATTCGAACATGGCCCGCGAGCTGATGTCGGCCGGCTACGGCACCGATATGCTGGCCGCCATGCCCACCTACTGGGGCGACCAGAGCTACGTGGCCGGCCCCGTGTACGTGGGCGTGGTGGTGTGCTTTTTGTTCGTGCTGGGCTTGTTTGTGGTCGATAAGCGCACGCGCTACTGGCTACTGGCGGGCACGCTGGTGTCGTTTGTGCTGGCCTGGGGCAAGAACTTTGAGACGATTAACAACCTAATTTTCGACTACCTGCCGGGCTACCGCAGCTTCCGGGCCGTGAGCATGGGCCTGGTTATCGCGCAGCTGGCCATGCCGCTGCTGGCGGCGCTGGCGCTCTCGCGCATTCTGCGGCCCCGCGCCGCCG